>NZ_VCBQ01000065.1:0-27966 GCF_006386455.1 Paracoccus sp. FO-3
TCGAAGACCGGCGCCGAGCTGCTGTTCAAACTGATCTCGCAACGCTATGAGCGCGGATCGACCCTGATCACCAGCAACCTGCCCTTCGACGAATGGACCGAAACCTTCGGTTCCGAGCGCCTCACCGGCGCGCTGCTCGACTGGCTGACCCACCACGTCACAGCAAGGTCGAACAGGTTTGGGATTTTGTGCTGCGGCGTTACGCTTGAGCGTATTGACCCATCTGACTCTACCCAGGTCAAGCCGTCAAGGCGACTGCCTGCCGTATTGGTGCTTCCATCGTCGGCGTAGCGCCGGCACTTGTTTCGGATCAGCGCCAAGGCGGGCTGTTACGCCTTGGGTCTGTCACCCTTTCCCGACGTTTTCAGCGAGCCAGGCCTTGATGAGGGACTGATAGGGCATGTCGCGCTTGTTCGCGGCGACCTTGATGCGGTCGAGCAGGGCGACCGGCAGGCGCAGCGAGATCGAGGTTGAGGTGGGCTTGAGGTTGGGCATGGTCACCCGTTCAGCCTCGCTCCAGTCCAGATGCTCGGCCGAGTCGTGGCTTTCCCAGAAGGTGCGCTCTTCCGCCTCGGTCTCGAAGTCCGGGATCGGCTTATGCTTTCTTGCCATAGGCGTCTCGCTCCTTTCGGCTCATGTCGCGGGCGGAAATCACCCGCAAGAGGCTTTCCCCGCCGCGCAGGGTGAAGGTGATGTGCAGCCTTCGCCCATCGTCGGTATGGCCGAGGGCGTGGAAACGAGCCTCGCCCTCGCTGTGCTTGCTGTCGGCCAGCACCAGAAGCGGCTCGTTGAAGAAGACTTGCTCCGCTTCCGACTGGCTGACCTCGCGCTTGTCGGCGTTCTTCCGGGTGTTGCCTTCGTCCCAGTCGAAGCCCTTGATCCCGGTCCAGTCGATCATGATTGTATATTGGAGGAATATACGCGCTTGTCCAGTCCCGCCGTCTTGCCCGCTATCATGCTGGCGACGGTCGCCGCCACTCGCTCCGCCGCTGCCGCGAGATATTGCCCGTCGAGATGGGCATAGCGTTCTGTGCTGGCAGGGTTGGCATGACCGAGCAGCTTCCCGGCGATGGTCAGGCTCTGGCCCTGCAAGATGGCGTGGCTGGCATTGGTATGGCGCAGATCGTGCAGCCGGATATCTTCGGGCAGGCCCGCCCGCCAGCGGATGACGGACCACTGGTAATCGATTTTGCCGATGGGCGCGTCTGGCACTCTGGCAGCCGGGAAGACGAACATTGAGGAAGCCTCCTTCTTCCGCTTGGCGAACAACCGGATCGCGGGCGAGGACAGCAGCACCTCGCGCGCCCCTGTCTTGGTCGAGCTCAGCTTTAGCCGATCCGGCAAGACCTCGGACCAGCGCAGCCGCAGGATCTCCCCCGACCGGCAGCCGGTCAGGAGGATCAGACGGATGGCGTCGGCCGCTTCGCGATGCGACGGTGGGCAGGATCTTAGAGCCTTGCCGAGCGCACTGATCTGGTCGCTGGACAGCAGCCGCCCGCGTGCCTTGCGCCGGTTCTTGCGGATCGGTGCGCAGGGGTTGGGCGCATCCTTCGGGATCAGATTGGCGGACCGGGCGAAGTTCAGCATCGTGACCAGCAGGCCGAGCGCCTGATTGGCCCCGCCGGGCCGGGTGCGGGAATAGGTGTGAAACCATTGCGCGATCTCCGGCGTGGTCAGCCGCAGCACCGGGCGCCTGCCGAAAGCGGGACGGAGCTGGGTGTCGAGGTAGACGCGGCACGAGGCCAGCGTCTTGGGCTTGTAGACGCCATCCTTGGCGGTGAGGAAAGAGTCGGCCAGGGCGTCGAAGGTCAGCGCGCTGGCCGAGAGGGGCGGGGGAGGCGGTGCCTCCCCCGCGATGAGCTTCAGGGCCTGGGCGCGGGCATCGGCCAGGTCGATACGGTCCACCGGGCCGATGGTAACGCGGCGATTGCCCATGCGCAGAACCCATGACTTCGCGCCCGAGGGCTGCACCCTCAAGCCGAGGCCTGGCACATGGGCGTCGTGCAGGGTGTATTCGCGCTTGCCCGGACGGGCGTTGCGGATCACCGCCGGGGTGAAAAGGTTGGCAACGGTCATTTGCCCGCCTCCTTCCTGACGCGCGCGAGATCGGCTTTCACCGCCTTCCAGAACAGTTTTGGCTCCAACCCGTGCTTGTCGCAGAAGGCCGGGATCAGCAGGCGGGAGCGTTTGTACTCCCGCAGCAGGTGCGGCGGGATGGCGGGGCAACTCACTGGCGGTTTGGCGGTCTTGGCGGATTTGGCGGGCTGGCGGCCCTTCCGGGTGAGGGTATCGTTGAGGTGTTTGCCGACGCTCGCCGCCGCCCTGCGCAGCGTGTCGTCTGCCAGGTGGGTATAGCCCTCGGTGATCGCCAGATCGCTGTGACCGAGCAGCCCGGCGACGGTGCGCAAGGGCTCGCCCGCGCTGACGGCGGTGGTCGCGAAACTGTGGCGCAGATCATGCAGGCGGAGGGTCGGCATCCTGATCGCAGTCCTGATCTCGCGCCAAAGCTTCGCGAGCCGTGCAGTGCTAACCGGCTCGTCGTCATGCCCGAAGACCAGATCGCCGGTACGGGGCAGAGAGGCCAGGAGATCGAGGGCGGGTGTTCCGAGCCAGATCGCGCGCGGCCCGGCCTTGGCATCGGGCAAGGCAGCGCGTGGCCCGTCGATCCAATCCCAACGCAGGGCCGTCGCTTCGCCACGCCGACAGCCGTCAGGGCGAGAAAGCGGATCAGCGCGACGAGCAGGGGCTCCTGCCCCTCCCGCGCGTCGAGGGCACGTCCGAGCCGGGCATAGTCTTTGGCGCGCAGCACCGTGGCACTGAAGCCGGATTTCTTGCGCCGCATTCCGGCGCAGGGATTGCTGCCGGGCACGCGCAACCCCAGCAGTTCCGCATGGCGCATCATGCCGGAGAGAACCGCCAGCACCCGGTTGCGGCCGCCGGGGGAGCGGGGCAGGGCCGCGAACCAGTCCGCGACATCCTCGGCCGTCAGCGCCGCGACGGGTTTCTCGCCGAGTTGGGGGAGGATGTGCCCCTTGATGCCATAGCGATGCCCCACCAGCGTTGAGGGTTTCCACTGGCCCGCGCAATCCGCCAGCCATCTTTCCGCGAACGTGGCCACGGTCGTATCGGGGCTGGTTGCGGTCTCGGCCCGTTCGGCGCGCAGCGCATCGAGGACGGCGGTGGCCGCCTGGCGGGCGGCTTCCCGTGTCAGGGACGATGCCGTGCCGAGCGTGCGCCGGGTGTTGCGCCCATCGATCCGGGCCTGGACGATCCAGCTTTCCTTGCCGAAGCGGTTGCGCAGGCCGAGGGCGGGCAGTTCACCGTCCCAGGTCACGACATCGGCGAGGGGTTCATCTTCGCGCCTCCGGGACGCGGGTGGGTGTTTCGGGGCAGCGGCAATCTGCGGTCGGGCCATGTTGGTCACTCCCGCTTTCCGTCAGGACGAAATCCACGCAGTCCCCGGAAAGCGATCAGGACAAGGTGGAAAGCGCTTTCCCATTCGACTGCGCGAGTTGTCCTGACCTGCCGAGATACATGCTAACCGCTTGCGTCGGCTGGCTGATCCCGGCTTCCTGCCGCAGGGTGTGACTCTGCCACGAGGGGGCGTTTTCGGTCACACCTGATGCACCAAGTGAATTGGTGCCGCACAGAAGCACAGCGATAAAGACACGTCTCCAAGCAGCTTGGCGAGCGAAGTAGGTTAAGATCATGATGAGCCCGTTTACTCAGAGATTGTTGATAAGATCCGGGCGAAAGCCTGCCCAGTGCGTGTCGCCGGCGACGACGACAGGCGCCTGGCGGTAGCCGAGGGCGACGACCTGCTTCATGGCCTCGTCATCCGTGGTCAGGTCGACCAGCTGGTAGCCGATGCCCTTTGCATCGAGGGCGCGGGTCGTTGCCGTGCATTGGACGCATGCGGGCTTGGAATAGACGGTGATGGACATGGGGCTCTCCGTGGTGGTTAGGGGGCCGAAGCCCCCTTGCTGTTGGCCGGTTATTCTGCCCGGCCGGTCGGGATGATGGCGAAGAGGTCTGCGGCGAGGGTGGTTTCGTAGACCTGGTGGCCGTCCTTCTCATAGCTGCTCTCGGACAGCTTGCCCTCGACCGTGACCAGATCGCCTTTGCGCAGGTTTTCCTTGATGTAGGCGAAGCCGGGAGTGCGCTCGAACAGGGTGACGGTGTTCCAGGACACCCGTTCCTTCCGCTCGCCGGTGTCGCGGTCTTTCCAGCTTTCGGTGTCGCTGATGCGGATTTTAAGGGTCTTGCCGACTTCGCGGATGGCGCCGACATAGCCTTGGATGCTGAATTTGGCGTGGGTGTAAAGCATTTGAGAGATCCTTCTCGCTGGTGTTTCGATGAAAAAGGCCCGCTACGCCTTCCCGGGCGATCAAGAAGAAAGACGGAGGGTCCGCGCCTGCGTGGAAGCCGTCTTTGTTCTTGAAGGCCGCAGGCCGGTCGCAAAGAGGGGAGGCGTGGTAAGTGGGTCTGTCGAAACACATGCGGGAAGGGCGCGCTGCGCCTGGTCCACCCGCGCCCTGCATCCATGGCGCCTGCGCTCTCGACCGGCAGCGACCGGACCCTGAAATCCGCATGCACCAGGAGCTGGAGCCCGCGGCGAGCGGAAGGAACGGATGTCCTGGGTCCGAGGCCTCGGGGCAGCACTCTGGTCTGCATCAAGGAAAACCTGCCTGCGATCTGCCGGTCGGGGGGCCGAGCTGATCCGGCTGTGAGAAGGACGGCCACCAGGTCTACGGGCACCTGGTTGCCGGGCTGAAGCTGTGACGACCCGGGCAGGGGCAGAATAACCGGCCAGCGGCGAGGCGGCTGCGCATGTGCCATAGGAAAGTGATCCGTGAGAACAATATGAGAATCTTGGCCGGTATCGGACACGCGGTCAAGTTGCGAAACCGCCAGCGATGCGGCACGAGGCGCAGGAGCAGGCTGGAAGTGGTGCCGCGAGCTGCCCTGGTCGGACAGGACAGGCTGAATGAATAGAGCCGCGCCCTCGGGCGCGGCAATTTCGATCATCTGTCCGCCCAAGTCGTGACCGGCGGCGAGGCATTGGGCGATGACAAGCGAGCATGGGCCGTGGCTGTCACCGGCAATGGATGTTCACGGGCTTCGGGTTGCGGAACGCCCAGGACTTGCCAGCGAAGGTAATGGTGATGGGCCCGGCCGAGGCCAACATATCAGTGATGCGGTGAAAAAGGGCGGGATCTGTTCGCTTGAAAATACTTCCATATTCCACGGCCGCAACCTGTCCACCGGCATCCGAGCTGAAGCGCGCCTGGCCGGACATCTGCACGTTGCCGCCGATCTCAAAGCTCATGTAGCCGGCGTTTGGTCCTCTGGTTTCCTCCATGTCGCAGACCACGAACAGCTGCATGTCTTTGACGGTCAGGGTGTGGTAATAGGTTCCCCGCTCGAACCCGCCGGTCCAGCCATCTGCGACGGCGGGCATCGCGCCGGCGCCGAAGGCGGCGGCGACCGGCCAGGCTTTAATAAAATTCCTCATTAAATCCTCCATTGACCAATGCACGCGGAACGATAGTTGCGAACGGCACAAGGTCAATGCCGCCGGCGCCAGTCAGCCGGCTTCTCGAAAGGCCCAGCCCAGATACCGCAACGGGCGGCCCGGGCCCTCTGCTCCGCATCGCGATAAAGGGCCTTGCGGTCATAGTATCGCACAGCCAGGCCAGTCTCGATCATCCATTCTCCCAGGTCGCGGCCGGCGGCGTGGCATTGGCCGATGGTCCGCGCGTAGCGGTCACGGCCGCTTACGGTGCATGCCACCGTGGCCCGGCCGATCTTATCGGCCAGAGCAAACGCGGCGCCATGGCCGCAGCGCCAGGACTTTCCGCCTGCCGAGAAACAGGTCTGCCCTGCCTCCGGCGCGTCGATCCCAGCTAGACGGACCCGTTTACCATGAATTTCAATCGTGTCGCCGTCGATCACAGTGGCCTGGCCAGCGATTCCGACAGCGCACGCCATCGTGGGGGCTAAGAAAACCCAGAACGCGAGAGGAACTGCCAGGCGCATCCTGTGCCCTTAGCACACGTTTCAGATAGCCAGATCATCGAGGCTTGCGCCGTTGGCCAACTGATCCCTCACCCATTGCGGCTGGCGACCGCGGCCGGTCCAGGTCTGGGAAGCATCTTCCGGGTTGGCGTATTTTGCGACCACAGGCTTCTTCGACGTAGCGGAATTGAGAAGGTCCGTCAGTTTGAAACCGAACTTCTCGGCGACCTCTTTGGCGGCATCGACCGCCTTCTGCCTTTGCCGCGACTCGAAGTCGTTGATCGCGCGCTCCACTTTTTGCTTCATATCGCGAAGCTATTTCAGGTCCATGCTTTCGAG
This sequence comes from Paracoccus sp. FO-3, assembly GCF_006386455.1. NCBI lineage: Bacteria > Pseudomonadati > Pseudomonadota > Alphaproteobacteria > Rhodobacterales > Paracoccaceae > Paracoccus > Paracoccus sp. FO-3. The sequence goes on from NZ_VCBQ01000065.1 coordinate 6,358, forward strand.
ATCTATGCTCATTTCACATCCTTGCCGCCAAGATCAACTGGTGATGCAGAGATAGAGCAACATGGCCTGGAAGGAAACGGCTTACTGTGAGCTGCGAGATTACATTCGCTCTTAAAAAGGTTCCGGGTCCGCATAGATCACGGCGGTCCCAGCAGCCAATTCGGTAGCAACCGTTAAGGCAGTATCCCGATCCTCGACGATGCAAGACGGCACAATCTCATCCTCGCCAGGCACATCGCCATAAAATGGCCCCTGGACAATCCATCGCCCATCAAACCCGGGACCGTGGACCTGGACGTTCAGAACGTCATCAGCAATCTCATCCGGCATGTCCTCGATGATTGCCATGGCTTCATTCCTCTCCGGTATCGGTTAGAACGCCGATGCCCCGCCTTGCGATCCGCATACGCTCGGCCGGGTAGGGCCGCAGCAGCGCGGCCGCCTCGGCCGGCGAGCCGCACAACCAGGTCTCATAATCCTGGGGATCGAGGATCACCGGCATCCTGGTGGGATGGACAGGCTGGACCAGCTCGTTGGGCGTGGTCGTCACCATGGTATGCGTGATCCAGCTGCCTTCCTCGCCCTCGATGCCGGGCTGACCGTGCCGCCAGAGGCCGGCGAAGGCGAATAGCGGCCGCGCCTCGTCACCGATCAGCGCAAACCAGAAATCCTCGGCCGGGTTGCGACCCTTCGCCTCGCGGAAGCTGGTGCCAGGCACAAGGCAACGCCGGTTCAGAAAGCTGTCTTTCCAAAGGCCGGATTTGGTCAGCTTGTCGTCGCGGGCGTTGTTCCAGGCGTCCGGTTTCAGGGACTTGCCGGTCTTGGTCGACACTTTCGGTGTCAAAAATCCCCAATGAGCCGTGACCAGCTCGCGACGGCCATCCGCGCCGAGGCGGACGATGGGCGCCTCGTATTTCGGCCAGATCGCCGGCAGAGGGGCTGCGTTGCCAAGGTAATCACGGGTCGGATCGACCTGGAAATGCCTTCGGGTGCTATCCTGGGCCGCCAGCATGGCATATAGGTTGCACATCACTACGCCTTTCGGTTGCAAGTCACGGCTCGTTGGTGGATAGGAGCGCCCGCAAATTTTCCCTACAGCTACGGACCACAGAATGATCGTCCTGACGGATGCGCAAGTGCAAGCACTCAGAGCCTTCCTCGAAACTTTCGACCTGCACGCATCGGGCGTTTGGCCCGAAATCGAGGAGGGGATGCATGAAGATTTTGGCATCGAGGATCCGGCCAGCGCCCTCGAGGACGTGCTGCGAGCCCTGCGTAGTCACCATTCATAAGCGTCCCCTATAGGCTTCGGCCAGCAGACCGGCCACCCGGCCGAGTTCTGCAACCCGCGACCCCGGCGCTGCGATTGCGGCGCCGCGCGCCCAGGCCGCGCGCAGCATCGCGCCTTTCGGATGATCCCGGCTGGCGAGATCGAGCGCCAGGCCCACGTCAATATCTTCTCGCGGATCATGCAGCGCCGCACGCCGCGCGGCGCGCTTGAGCGTCTCCAGGGCATGCAACAGTTCCTCGCGGCCGGCGATCTGTTCGCTCCACGATCCCCCGAATGCCACATTGCGCAGTTGACCAGCCCTGTCCATTTTGCCCTCTTGAATCAGGAGAACAAAGATAGAACATCGGGGGCGAACTGACCATCCGCCAAATCTGGTGCCATGCCCCCTTTCCGCGTCCTCTATCTCGATATGAACTCGTTTTTCGCTTCGGTCGAACAGCATCTCGATCCGGCGTTGCGTGGTCGGCCGGTGGCGATCACCGCCGTCGATTCGGGGGCTGGCGCCTGCGTTGCGGCCAGCTACGAAGCGAAAGCCTATGGCGTGAAAACCGGGACGCGGGTGGCTGATGCGCGCCGCATGTGCCCTGGCATCGTCTTTCGGCCGAGCCGACACAGGCTCTATGTGCGCTTCAATCTCGCCATCGCTGACGTGCTGGACCGCCATGCCGAGCTGACCCATATCCGCAGCGTGGACGAATTTCAGCTAGCGTTGTCGGGCGATGCGCAGACCCTCGATGGCGCAGCCGAGCTGGTTGCGCGTCTGAAAGCGGCTGTGGCGGCCGAGGTCGGGCCATGCCTGCGCTTCAGTGCTGGCCTTGGACCGAACCACTTGCTGGCTAAAATCGCCGGAAAATTAGAGAAGCCGAATGGATTCCAGTGGCTTAGTATCGAAAATATGCCAGATCGTATTGCCCACCTGGCACTGGACGATCTGCCTGGGATTTCACGCTCCATGAAGGATCGACTGATGCGCGCGGGCGTCTATGACGTGCCCCAGCTCTGCCAGCTCGATCCGCGTCACGCCCGGCTGATCTGGCGATCGGTGGAGGGCGAGCGTTTCGTTCGGATGCTTCAGGGAATGGATATTCCGCTGACTGCGACCCAGCGCGGTGGCTTTGGGAACAGCAAGATCCTGTCGCCCGAGTTTCGCGATCCGCGCCGAGCCTATCGTGTCGGCCGCTGGCTGGTCGAAAAGGCCACTGCCAGGCTACGCCGCGATGGCCGCGTGGCCAGCCGGTTCAGTCTGTCAGTCTCGATGTTGGCCGGCCCGGTCTGGTCGCGCGGAGTAAGTTGCTTCCCGAACCAGGACACGGCCTTTTTCCTGCGCCTGCACCGCGCGCTGTGGCGGTCACTGTGGCGCGACGGGCGCCCGGGCCAGGTGATCGCAGTCAGCGTCCAGCTCGGCAATGTTGGGTTGCTAACCGAGCGCCAGGGCGACCTGCTCGCTCCCCTCCGCCCGGCCGAGCGGACGCGCGGCGAACAGGTGTCTGCCGCGGTAGATCAAATCAATGCGCGGTTCGGAGACGGCGCGATCACCTATGGGATCAACGCGCCGCACCCAGGCTTTTTCGAGAGAGGCTAGGCAGCGGGCGGAAAAATCACTGGACGCCCTGCCGCCTCGACGATCTGGTAGCTCGCCGCAAGCAAATCATCTAGGGCCATCGACGTCTCGACGCCGAGCCTTTCGCGGATTGGATCAGTCACATCCTGCGGCGCATCGCCAAGGCTCATAAGGGCGGTATGCAGCTGTGCGAGCAGTTCGTTTGGAATCTCTGCCATGATCGTTCCCTCTCGATTTGCAACTAAACGCGCGAAGAGCACTCGGGTTCAGCGCCGATGCGTAACAATAGGGCACACCTTGAAAGACAGATCGTGATACGGTCTATCATCTGTAACATTTGCCTATCAGATCAAGCAAAGTTACAGTAGCGTCATTGCATCCACCCTATTGTGACAGACGGACATGGCCCGGATCGGATATGCACGCGTCAGCACCGCTGACCAGGACCTTGAGATTCAAAAGGAGCGCCTGGCCGGCGCCGGGTGCGAGATCATCCGGACAGAAATCGGCAGCGGGGCAACCCGCGCCGGCCGGACTGAACTAGAAACCATCATGCAGTTCATGAGGGAAGGTGACGAGTTGGTCGTGCATCGGCTCGATCGCCTCGGCCGAAGCACTCGCGATGTTCTCAACCTGGTGCATGACCTCGATGAGAAGAGGGCCGCGCTCCGCGTCCTGGAACCTGATGTGTCCACCGCCGGCGATCTCGGCCGGCTGGTGGTGACGATCCTCGGCATGGTGGCGGACATGGAACTGCGCTTCATCCGCGACCGGCAGCGCGCCGGCATCGAGGCAGCGAAGAAGCGACAGGTCTACAAAGGCCGCAAGAAAGCGGTCGATGACGCCGAAATTCGCAGGCGTGTGGCCGAAGGCCAGTCGAAGGCAGCTGTAGCGCGCGACCTGGGCGTATCCAGGATGACCGTCTATCGCGCCCTCGCCGGCGCCGCCGCGTCAGAAGCTCCTGCTGCATAATGCCGACGCGCCAGCTCATTACCGGCGTTCTTCAACGGCATCGGGATAATTGGCCGCGGCCTTTTCAGCCACCCCGAGGTCATTTGCGCGCTTCCAGAATGCCTGATGAGTCTTCGACACTTCCTGAGCTCGCTCGAACACGGCAAGCCGTGTGCCGTCCATGCAGACGAAATACTCGGTTAACTCACTGAAGTATCGCTCGAAATCTTCCGAAACCATGTCTGCGTAGGCTCGAAAGCCATCGTCGTCGGATGGGACATAGGGTTCCTCCGGCGGCAAGCAGACTGCGTTCGGGCTGCCGCTCTGCGCCGTGACCGGCGATGGTAACAGAGCCATCCCTGCCATGAGCACCCATTCAAACGATGATCGCGTTCATTGACGATCACCGCGAGGCGCATGGGGTCGAGCCGATCTGCAAGGTGCTGCCGATCGCCCCATCGACCTACCACGATCATGTCGCCAAGCGCACTGATCCCGCGAAGCTGTCGGCGCGGGCGAAGCGGGACCTGGAGCTCAAACCGGCGATCGAACGCGTCTTCGCCGAGAACTTCGAGGTCTACGGCGCGAGGAAGGTCTGGCGGCAGATGGTGCGGGAGGGCTTCAATGTCGCGCGCTGCACGGTCGAGCGGCTGATGGCCGATCTCGGCCTTCACGGTGTTGTTCGTGGCAAGCCGATCCGCACGACGGTGCAGGACAAGGCCGCGCCGTGCCCGCTTGACCATGTGAATCGGGTCTTCCACACGCCGGCTCCGAACAAGCTCTGGCTCTCGGATTTCACCTACGTCAGCACCTGGTCGGGCTTCGTCTACGTGGCCTTCGTCATCGACGCCTATGCGCGCCGTATCGTCGGCTGGCGGGTGAGCAGGACCGCCCATGCGAGCTTTGTGCTCGACGCTCTCGAACAGGCCCTGCACGAACGCCGGCCCGTTCATCGCGGCGGTCTGGTTCATCATTCCGACCGCGGATCGCAATATGTCAGCATCCGCTACACCGAGCGCCTCGCCGAAGCCGGCATCGAACCGTCTGTGGGCAGTGTCGGCGACAGCTACGACAACGCGCTGGCCGAGACGATCAACGGCCTCTACAAGGCCGAGGTCATCCATCGGCGCGGACCATGGCGAAGCTTCGAGGCCGTCGAGTTCGCCACGCTGACCTGGGTCGACTGGTTCAACAATCGCCGGCTGCTGGAGCCCATCGGCAACATCCCGCCGGCCGAAGCTGAGGAACGCTACTACGCCATGCTGGAAGAACCCGCCATGGCGGCATAACTTAAACCAGAAGGCCTCCGGCAAACCCGGGGCGGTTCAGTGGCGGCAATAATCGCAGTGGCCGTCAACACGGACGGAAAGCGCGAGATCGTCGGCCTGCACATCGGCCCTTCCGAGGCCGAGCCGTTCTGGACGAGTTTCCTGCGCGATCTGGTGCGTCGTGGGCTGACCGGCGTGAAGCTTGTCATCTCCGATGCGCACGAAGGGCTGAAGGCCGCCATCGCGCGCGTGCTCGGCGCGACATGGCAAAGATGCCGGGTTCACGCCATGCGCAACGCGCTCGCCTACGTTCCCAAGGGCCAGCACACCATGGTCGCGGCCGCGATCCGGCAGGCCTTCATCCAGCCCGATCACGACAATGCGGTGCAGACATGGCGGCATGTCGCCGACCAGCTCCGCGCCAGGTGGCCGAAGCTGGGAGCCTTCATGGACGACGCCGAAGCCGACGTGCTGGCCTACATGGCCTTCCCGGCCCAGCATCGCACCAAGCTGCACAGCACGAACCCGCTGGAGCGTCTGAACAAGGAAGTGAAGCGCCGCGCCGACGTGGTCGGCATCTTCCCCAACGAGGACAGCATCGTCCGCCTCATCGGCGCTGTCCTACTCGAAGCCAACGACGAGTGGCAGCTTCAGCACCGATACATGCAGGTCGAGGCCATGGCCGACCTGATCCCGCCAGCAACCGAGGAGGAAAAGACGCTTCAGATTACACCGAAGGCCGCCTGATCATGACGGCCCGGAACCACAACCGAAATTACACCACGTTGACGGACGCGATCCCGCGCGAGGTCAGACGCAGTGACGAGGAAACCGGAGTTGCTGTCGGGGTCCGAAAAGGCGTGAGCGCCGCCACGCAGGTCCGATAGCGCGGTCGCGGGATCATCCTGGGCGACGATGAGATAGGACTGGTAAAGCGGCTGCCCTCGCCAGACGGGTACGCCGAGCAGCGAAAGTTCGGTCTTGTGCTGAAGATAGGGATAGCCGCATGTCCAGGCGGCATCCACGGAGCCGTCGAGAAGCGCGCCCGAGATCTCCTGATACGTCCGTCTCTGGACGAGCTCGATGTCTTGGCCCATGCCTTCGGCCAAAGCAGCGCGAAGGGCAGAAATGACTGCCGCGTCGTTGTCGAGAAAGACTGGCGTCAGAGCAAATCTGAAGGGTGCCGGGCCCTGGGCCCAGCCTCGAGTCACGACGAAGGGCGCGGCCGCGGCCGCCAGCCCCATCAGCAAAGCGCGACGCCTGCTTTTCATCCTTTTCCTCCCGGGGCGCGTCTCCCGCGCGCCGCCTACGATCTCAAGCGCCACAAACTTGCTTGTCCAATGGCGGATGAAATCGTAAATCGACGATATACGGAATCTTAGCGGTTTGGAAAGCGCGCAGATGGCAACGGACGAGACAACGACGGCCGCCTTGGCAAAGGCCCTCGCACATCCGGCGCGGATCCGGATCCTACGATTGCTTCAGGCCACGCCAGGCTGCATCGGAGGCGATATCGTGGGCGCAGTCGGCCTTGCTCAGTCAACAGTGTCGGAACACCTCCGTATCCTCAAGTCCGCGGGCGTGATCACTGGCGAGATCGACGGACCCCGGATTTGCTATGCGCTGAACCCGGCGTCATTGGCACCGCTCGCCGATTTGATCATGGGTCTCACCCCTCCGCCCGAAGGGGCCTGCTGCATTCCTGGAAAGAAGAAATCTGCATGAGCCTGTTCGAACGCTGGCTGACCCTCTGGGTCGCCCTTTGCATCCTTGTGGGGCTTGTGCTTGGCAACCTTATGCCCGGCCTGTTCACTGCGCTCGCAGGGCTGGAATATGCCTCGGTCAATTTGGTCGTGGCCGTGCTGATCTGGGCAATGGTCTATCCGATGATGATCGCCATCGACTTCGGTTCGCTGAAGGATGTGGGGCGGCGACCGAAGGGCCTCATCATCACGCTGGTCATCAACTGGCTGATCAAGCCCTTTACGATGGCCGCGCTGGCGGTGCTGTTCTTCAACCACCTGTTCGCGGGGCTGATCGATCCGACCAAGGCACCGGAATACATCGCGGGGCTTATCCTGCTGGGTGCCGCGCCCTGCACGGCGATGGTCTTCGTCTGGTCGCAGCTGACCAAGGGCGATCCGAACTACACGCTGGTGCAGGTCAGCGTGAACGACCTGATCATGGTCGTGGCCTTCGCGCCGATCGTCGCCTTCTTGTTGGGCGTTACCGACATCTCGGTGCCATGGGAGACGCTGATCCTGTCGGTCGTGCTCTACATCGTGATCCCGCTGATCGCCGGGGCACTGACACGGCGAGCCTTGATGGCGCGCGGGGGTGAAGTGGCGGTGTCGGACTTCACGGCGCGGATCAAGCCCGCCTCGGTCTTCGGCCTCTTGCTGACCGTTGTGCTGCTCTTCGGCTTCCAGGGCCAAGTGATCATCGCGCAGCCTCTGCTGATCGCGCTCATTGCCGTGCCGATCATCATCCAGTCCTATGGCATCTTCGCACTCGGCTATGCCTGGGCCTTTGCTTGGAAGCTGCCCCACAAGGTGGCAGCCCCCTGCGCCCTGATCGGCACGTCGAACTTCTTCGAACTGGCGGTGGCTGTGGCCATCGGCCTCTTTGGTCTGAACTCGGGCGCCGCGCTCGCCACGGTCGTGGGCGTGCTGGTCGAGGTGCCGGTGATGCTGACGCTGGTCGCCTTCGCTAACCGCACACGCAACAGGTTTCCTTCATGACCGATACACCCAACATAGACGACGCACTGTTCCCCGGCATCGACGGCAATCGGCTTTTATCTCCTCCAATCGCCGCCCACCCTCCGAAGATCCTGATCTTATACGGCTCGCTGCGCACCCGCAGCTTTTCAAGGCTGGCAGCCGAGGAGGCGGCCAGGATCCTGACCCGGCTTGGAGCCGAGGTGCGTTTCTTCAATCCCTCTGGCCTGCCGCTGGTCGATGACGGGGTCGATGCGACCCACCCGAAGGTGCGGGAGCTGCGCAATCTTGCATCCTGGTGCGAGGGGATGGTCTGGTCGTCGCCAGAGCGCCACGGCGCCATGACCGGGCTGATGAAGACGCAGATCGACTGGATCCCGCTCTCCGACGGCGCGGTGCGGCCGACGCAGGGCAAGACGCTGGCCATCATGCAAGTCTCGGGCGGATCGCAGAGCTTCAACGCGGTGAACCAGATGCGCGTCCTTGGCCGCTGGATGCGGATGCTGACGATCCCCAACCAGTCCTCGATCCCGAAGGCGTTTCAGGAGTTCGACGAATACGGGCGGATGCGTCCGTCGTCCCTGTATGACCGGATCGTGGACGTGATGGAGGAACTGATGAAGTTCACCCTGCTGACGCGCGACCGGGCTGACTACCTTGTGGACCGCTATTCCGAACGCAAGGAATCCGCCGAGGCCTTGATGAAGCGTGTGAATCTGTCTGCCGCGACCTGACTCAGCCGTGACGCCATACTTTGACCGAGGATACCAGCAGGATGGAGACCAGCACCGGCAGCAGCACGACCTCGGACACGATCCCCAGAAGCTGGCCGCCGATAGCGACGCCGATCACTGACCCCAAGGCCATGAACAGCACGAAGCCCTGATTGCGCGCCAGAACCGTGAAGCTGTCGTCGCGACTGTATCGGGCGAACCCGACCAGCATGGTGGGCAGGCTGATCGCCAGCGACAGGCTGCCTGCGAGTTTCAGGTCGATCCCGAACAGAAGGACCAGCGTGGGGATCAGCAATTCACCCCCCGCGACGCCCATCAGTGAAGCCACGATGCCGATGCCGAACCCTGCGACAAGGCCCGCGACGATCTGCGCAGGTCCGGTGATAAGGGCAGCGGGCGCAAGGCTCATGCTGTGGCTGAGCGCCAGGACTGCCGCGATCAGCACCAGAAGCCCGGCCAGTACTCGATAAAGGGTACGGGACTTCATCCGCACGGCCAGCCCCGCGCCGATCCATGCGCCAAGAAGGCTTCCCGCCAGTAGGTTCAGGATGATCGGCCATTCGGCCAGCACCTGATCAAGGGGCACGGTCCCCGCCCGGAACGGCAGCGCTGTGGCCACCACGATCAGACTGGTCGCCTTGTTCAGGATCACCGCATCAAGGGCTGCAAATCCGAACATGCCGATCAAGAGCGGAAGACGGAACTCTGCCCCGCCAAGCCCGATCAGCCCGCCAACAATGCCAACGATCGCGCCAGCCAATACAATCCGCGGCCATCCCACCATGCCTGCCCCCAAATGAACCTGTCACACCTTGCGGCGCAGGCTTCCCTCCAGCGGCACGGCTCATGACAGGGTGTTCGAGATGGTCCAGTATTTCAAGATGTTGCGGTGAGAAAGGCCCAGCCGATATTTCGACCGCTAGGAATTCGCTGAGGCCCTGATGAAGCGGGTGAACCCTTCGACCGCGACAGAATCAAGCCGCCCTGTCGCAGGGGCGGCGCTCTAATTGCAGCGTGACATTGGCGATGCCATGCGCCTCGGCCAAGGCATCGGTCACCCGGTCGATGAAGGCGTCGGGGTCGGCCCCCTGCCAGACCAGATGCACAGCCAGCGCGGTGCGCGTCGTGGACAGCGGCCAGATGTGCAGGTCGTGCAGGCCCTGCACGCCATCCTGTCTCTCCAGCCAGTCTGCAATGGCAGCACGATCAATCTCGAACGGCACACCATCAAGGCTCAGGTGCAGCGCCTCGCGGAATAATCCGGCGGCGGTAACGGCGATCAGCAGGCTGACCGCGATGGCCACGGCGGGGTCAAGCCAATCCCAGCTAGTGACCATGATTCCCACCGCCGCCAGAACAACCGCGCCCGAAACCGCTGCATCTGCCGCCATGTGCAGGAACGCGCCCTTCGCGTTCAGATCGCCCTTGCGTGAAGACATGAACAAGAGCGCAGAGCCCGTGTTCACCCCGATCCCGACCTGCGCGACCAACATCACCGTCAGGCCGGGCACGGCGACTGGGTCAGAAAGCCGCTGCACCGCCTCCCACGTCACCGCACCGACACCCACCAGAATGGCGATGGCGTTGAACAGCGCGGCAAGGATCGTGGCCCGCCCCAGACCCCAGGTATGCCGTGCCGTCACCGCCCGCTTGGCCAGCACCGCTGCCCCCCAGGCGATCAGCAGACCGGCTACGTCGGTCAGGTTGTGCGCGGCATCCGCCAGCAGGGCCAGCGATCCGGTGATCCAGCCCGCTGCACCTTCCACGATCACGTAGCCCGTGTTCAGGCCTACGGCCCAGCGGAACGCGGGGCCAAGGTCCGTGGGCGGGCGATGATCTTGGGTGTGGTCGTGAGCCATGATGTTAGACTTTCCGGGTCAGCGTCCCTTCCATCGGCACTGCGCCGGACAGCGTGTTCGAGATCGTGCCGTATTTGAGGATGTTGCGATGAAGAAGGTCCAGCCGCTGGTCCGTCTCGGCACTGTCGACTGTAATCTCATAGCGGATCAGCGTCAGCTTGGGCGGAGCGTCCTGCCGGATCGCTTCCAGCGCAACCTCGGCCCCGCCGATCTGGAACGACAGCATCGGCGTCACCCGCTCGATCCCCTTCAGCATGCAAGCGGCCAGCGCCGCCAGCAGCAATTCCACGGGGTTCATCGCATCGCGCCGCCCCGCCAAATCGGTGTCGAGCGTGACTTCGGCCTCCTTGGCCACGGCGAGGCTCCCATGCGCATCGATCCGGCGGGCGTGGACGCGATATTCCATCAAATGAGCCGTCCGATTTCTTCCACCGTCAGCACCTTGCCGGTTGAGACGACCTTCTCGTCCACCACCAGCCCCGGCGTCGACATCACCCCATAGGCGGCGATTTCAGCGAAATCGGTAACCTTGATGATCTCGGCCTGCTTGCCCGCAGCCGCCGCAGCGGCTTTGGCGTTTTCGCCCAAGGTGACGCATTTCTTGCAGCCCGAGCCGAGGATCTTGATGATCATGATGTGGTCCTTTCTCAGATGAACCAGTTGGAAATCGCGTTGAAGATCAGCCCGATGGACAGGATGCCAAGGGTGACGACGCCGGTGAAGGTGACCAGGAGCGGCATCTTCACAACACGCTTCAGCATGATGAGCGAGGGCAACGACAGGGCCGTCACCGCCATCATGAAGGCCAGCACCGTGCCAAGTCCCACGCCCTTGCCGACCAGCGCCTCGGCGATCGGCAATGTGCCGAAGATGTCGGCATACATGGGGATGCCCACCAGCACTGCCACGGGGACCGACCACCACTTGTCCTGCCCGAGCAGGGCTGAGATGACATCGGCTGGCACCCAGTTGTGGATCGCGGCACCAATGCCCACACCGACAAGCACATAGGGCCAAACCCGATGGACAATCTCCATCACCTGATCGCGCGCATAGGCCAAGCGCTCGCCCCGCGTCATGGTCGCCACCTCGCCCGAGACAGGGACCGTGCGGACGAAATCCGCGACCTGACCCTCCATACCCAAGCGTCCGATGATCGTCCCGCCCACGATGGCTACCACCAGCCCGACCGCCACATAGGCGAGGGCGATGGGCCAGCTGAAGATCGAGGCCAGCAGGATGACCGAGGCCAGATCCACCAGCGGCGAGGAGATCAGGAAAGAGAACGTCACTGCCAGAGGCAGGCCCGCGGCGGTGAAGCCGATGAACAAGGGGATTGACGAACAGGAACAGAAGGGCGTCAGCGTGCCCAGAAGGGCCGCGAGCGTATTGGCGCCAAGGCCGGACCGTCCGCCCAGCATGGCGCGCGTGCGTTCGGGCGGAAAATGGCTTTGCACATAGGAGATCGCAAAGATCAGCACCGAGAGCAGGATGAAGATCTTGATCACGTCATACACGAAGAACTGCAACGACCCGCCGATCCGGGAGGCGGGGTCAAGTCCGATGGCCGCCACTCCTGCGCCTACCAGATCGTTGAGCCAGGTCATCCGCAGCAGGTTGTCGTTTAGCCAGCCAAACACGCTCATGCCGCTCGCTCCGTGCCCATGATCTGCCGCTCGAGCGCAGCTTCGACTAGACGGGCGAGGGATGGCGACAGTTCCGGGCTGATCCGGTAGCGCACCCATTGCGCGTCGCGACGGTCCAGCACCAGCCCCGCCTGCTTCAGCACCTGCATGTGCCGCGACATCCGGCTTTGGGTGGCTCCCAGCTTTCGCATCAGCTCGCAGACACAGTGTTCCGACCCATCCGCCAGGAAGCGCATGGCTTCAAGACGGGTCGGTTCGGCAAGGGCAGACAGAACGGCTAGGATCATCGGCGGCGCTCCACTTCATGCGCATCTGCGCATGGGCGGGCGATCACTGCCGTGATCTGGATCAATCAGCGCAGGTGCCTGAGCGTCTGATGTCATGAAAACTTCATTGGACGCAGTTTTTTATTTCCGTTAATCGGGAAATATGAAACAGAATCGCGCCATACATGCTTTCGCCACGCTCGGCCACCCCGGCCGGATGGCGGTCTTCCGCTTGCTGATGCGCTTTGCGCCGCAAGGCGTGCGGCCGACCGAGATCGCCGAGGCTTTGGGTCTGAAACAGAACACGCTGTCGCATCACCTCGCTGACCTTGCGGCGTCGGGTCTTGTCCAGGTCACACGGGCCGGTCGGTCGCTCTACTACGCTGTCGATCTCGACACGACGGAAGGATTGATCGGCTACCTCGCCCTCGATGTGGGCCGTGCGCGGCCCGATCTCCTTGCCCCCTTGCTCTCCGCCCCAAAGGACGCCACCCAAATGGACCCGAATATCCCCGACACCGACTTCGACGTGCTTTTCATCTGCTCGGGCAATTCTGCCCGTTCGATCTTTGCTGAAGCGCTTCTGCGCGATCTGGGCAAGGGCAAGTTTCAGGCTTTCTCTGCTGGCACTCGGCCCAACAGCGAATTGAACCCCTTCGCTTTGGAAATCCTGAAGCGAAACGGACATGACATCGCCGGTCTGCGGTCCAAGCATATTTCGGAGTTCCAGCAGCCGGGCAGCATCGTGATGGATTTCGTCTTCACCGTCTGCGACACGGCAGCGGCCGAGGAATGCCCGCCCTGGCCCGGCCAGCCCATCACTGGCCATTGGGGTTTGCCCGACCCGGTGAAAGCAACAGGAACAGATGCAGAGAAGGCTCTGGTTTTCGCCCAGACCTACGCGGCGTTGCGCCGGCGGATCATGACTTTCGTCGAGCTGCCATTCGAGTCGCTGAGCCGGATGTCCCTCCAATCCCGTGTCGACTCTATCGGCACTGACGCACACGCAAAGGCCTGATCTTCATGACCCGTATCGCTCTTAACGGCCTCGGCCGGATCGGAAAGCTTGTCCTGCGAGATTTGATCGATACCGGCGCGGGTGGCGAGATCGTTCTCCTGAACGATCCCGTCGGCGATGCTGATCAGCATGCGCTGCTGATGGAATTCGACAGCGTCCATGGCCCCTGGCGCACGCCGGTCGCGGCAGGCGATGGCGCACTGATCCTGAACGGCCAGACCATCCGTCTGACGCATGAAAAGTCCATCGAAGCGCTGCCCTTGGCGGAACTGGGCGTCGATCTGGTGATCGACTGCACGGGCGTCTTCAAGACAGCCGCGAAGGTGGCGCCCTACTACGCCGCAGGGGCGAAGAAGGTGGTCGTTTCGGCCCCGGTCAAGGATGGGGGCCCCGAGAGGGGCTGAGTCGATGATGTTTGTTGCAGACATGATTCCTCATCCCGAATGCGAGTATCCGCATTCATCATATTGATATTGTTGTATTTTATTGGAATGGGAGCGGGTTTCCCCGCCCCTGGATGGTTCAGATCACTCCGCGGCCATCATCGACGCAGCGCCGTCAGGCAGATCAGCGGTCAGGAAAGCTGGGAGATCGATATCGTCGGGCTCGCCCGCATCTTTCCCCTGCCCTTCTCCGACCGCCTCGCCGTCGAGCGTCACCAGATCGGCCCGGCGCAGGACCTCGGGCAACCACCCGCTGCCCTTGAGAAGCCGCTCGGCCTCGGTGGCCATCTCGTCCTTCTTGAGGTGATCGAGAAGCTGCGCAATCCCCTCCCCCTTCGCCTCACGAACGGCTTCGAGGATCCGGGCCTTGGGCACACGGTTAAGATAGGCATCAACCGTGGGCTCCCAGCCCGCCTCGACCATGTCCAGATCGACAGCGCGAGCCACGAGGTCGGCATGCGCCATGCGACGAGTCAGACCGCTGGCGGAGATGCCCGCACCATAAGGGTTCACCTTCTCATGGAGCGCGTTGATCCCGAAGCTGAGGCAATGCGCCAGGAGCGCCAGACGGCTACGCTGATCGAGCGCCGTCAGATAGTCCCAGAGCGCAACATCATCGCCGAGAGGCAGATCGGCCTCCCACGCCGCGTGACGCTCATCGACCAGCTTTGCTACAACGCTGTCCTTCAGATCGGGCGCTTGAGCCGACATGTAGACGTGGCGGACCGAGGCTTCGAGGCAGCTGCCGGAGGCTGAGGAGGTGCGGAAGGTGTCCGTGACCAGCTTCAGGAGCAGGAGCGTCAGCGCAACGTCCGGCGACCGCCCGATAGCCTCGCGCAGCGCAAGGGTCCGATGGGCCGTCAGTTCCATGACCAGCCGTTCGGGCAGCGGCTTCAGCGCTCCGTCGTCTTCCTCCTCGGACGCATCCGCACCAATCGGCTGACCGCCCGAGGTGATGACGGTGCCGCCAGCGGAGGTCGCCGACGGTTTCCAGCTGGAACCGCCGACATCACCCCCCTGCCCCATGGCATCCACACCATCGCCATCCTGGACCGCGGTCTCCTCGTGCGGCTCGTCCTCTGGCCGAACGTACCCGCGATAGATCGCGAGACTGCCATCCCGATCCAGCGTCACGAAGACGCCCGCGCGCGCAATCTCGGTCGGGTCGTAGATCAGAGGCCGCTGTTCAAGCGCTTCCATCGCCATTTCGAGTTGACCCAGCAGGGCATCGATCTCCTCGGGGTACTCGTCCTGGCCGGAGTATTCTTCCTCCAGCGCCCGATACTCCGCGAGGAGCGTCGCATGGGCCGCGCTTTCCTCGTCGGTCATCGGCGCGGGATCACCGGCCAGACGCCGCAGACCGTGGCTGTAGCCATAGGGCAGGTCGGTCGCCACCTCGATCCACTTCCAGCCATCCGAGGCCAGCGCCTCGGCTTCGGCCTGGAGCTTCTCGGAGACCAGCCGATCGAGCAGGGCAGGGTCCTCGAGCCAGCCTCCGTCATCGCCCTGGAAGAGATCGCGCAGGACGACACCGCAGGCCGCCTCATAGGCATCGACACCCACAAAGACAGAGCGGCGATCAGACGCCCGGACCGAGGTCTCCGTGAGCATGCGCCGTATGGCGTAGGGCTCCTTGTTCCAGGAGTTCTTCACCGCATCCCAGACCTGCGCCTGACGCGCATGATCCGGGTTCACGGTGAAGGCCATCAGCTGTTCGAGCGTCATGCCGTCCTTGGCATAAACCTCGAGCAGGGCAGGGGCCACGGAGGCGAGTTTCAGGCGCTGCTTCACGATCTGCGGCGTCACGAAGAAGGCCGCCGCGATCGCTTCCTCGCCCTGACCCTTTTCGCGCAGGGCCTGGAACGCACGGAACTGGTCCAGCGGATGCAAAGCCACACGCTGCATGTTCTCGGCCAGCGAGTCGTCCTCGGCCAAAATGTCGGAGGCGGCATCCCGCACGATGCAGGGGATCGGCGCGGTCTTGGCCAAACGCTTCTGCTTCACCAGGAGCGATAGCGCCTGGAAGCGGCGGCCGCCGGCCGGGATCTCGAACGTGCCGGTTTCGACCCCGTCGGCATCAAGCACGGGCCGGACGTTCAAGCCCTGCAGCAGGCCGCGCCGCGCGATGTCCTCGGCCAGTTCCTCGACCGAGACGCCGGCCTTGATGCGCCGCACGTTGGACTGGCTCAGCACGAGCTTGTCGAAGGGGATGTCCCGCGACGGGGACAGGGTGACTTTCTGGGCTGCTTTCGCCATCAGATATTCTCCACGACGGGCGTCGGAAGCCACTCTCCCGATCTCACTTCCCGTCACCCCTCAAACCCCCCAACCTTTCCCTCTATCTGCTGGTTGCTCATCAGACGGCGGAGAGAGTTCACAGCTGTGAACTTCATCGATTGGGGCGCCGACGGGGAGAATGTTCACAGCTGTGAACATCACGCCGCGCTTCGCCGGGACATCAGTGCCATGACCATCGGCCCGCAGGAGAACTCGCCCGCCGCAGCCTTCGATGTCAGCGCACGGAGATAGCCACCGGGCGATCGGATGTCGGCGAAGCGTTCCAGCATGGCGACAACAACGATCGATGCCTGCTCGGGGCCCATGAACCGTTGCGCTTCTTCCCAAGCGGAAGCACTGATCCCCATGGCCGGCCGCACATGGCAAGCCGCGTCGAAAAGCTGATGCCAGTGGCGGATATCGCCCTGGTAGAAAGTTTTGAGCGACGGGCAGCCCGCGATCACCAGATGGAGCGGGATCTTTGGCACGCGTCTTGTGTCTGCTTCTTCCACGTCAGCACCAGGTGCATCCGTTTCAACATCTGGCGCGCCGGCCGCCGCCCCGCCTTTTTCTAAGGCAGGTTCAAGATCTATAGATTCTTTATTTGAATTATGATGGTGGCGCTCAATATTGGCACCATTGGTGTTCATTTTTTCTGTTTCAGGACCATCAATGACGTTGCGTGCGTGGTCGAGAAGGGCTTCAAGGTCGGCGCGAAATGCTGAGAGCTCCTCGAGCGTGAGCTTGCGGCGAAGGGCGCGCGCTGTGAGAACAGCCTTGTCGCGAAACTGATCCCAGAGGCCGAGGCCTGGCTGGACCTCTTCTCCGAACTCCGCCAGGGCAGCAAGATCGCGCCGCATGAGGCTCACGACCTCCCGCAGTCTCCGGATACGGTCCTCGGCCTCACGCACAGCCTCTGCGGCCCGTGCAACCTTTTCGGATTGGCAGTAGAGTGGCGAGAGGTCGAAGCCAAAAGCCACACGCTCTTCGCCGTGCTTGCGAACATACCTCTTTCCGTTGGGACTATCGCGGCGCATGAGCAAGCCAGCATCCACCAGACGGGCAATGTGCCTGCGCATCGTGGAGCAGGGCATGCCGTTCAGCCGCTCGCAGATTGCCTTGTTCGACGGGAAGACGACCATCTCGGTATTCCCGCCAAGTGCATCATCCGGAAAGAAGCTGAGAAGCCCCTGCAGAACGGTCAGATCGCGTTCGGAAACCCCAAAGGCCGCCTGCGCCTTGGACAGCTCGCGAAGGAGCTCCCACTTGTTGACGGGCTTGCCCGGAACAGACGCCTCAGGACGCTCGACCACGCGCAGATGGGCGTGCGAGATCGGCCGCATAAACGGCGAAATCGGTGTGTACTCCATGATGTCATTCACGAAGGCATAGAAAAGCTGTTCCGCGAATCACATATGACTTGCGGTTTGCGCGCCGGCCCACTACCTTGAAAGTGCTAAGATCAAAGTTGGGGTCTCGTGGAGCGCAAGCTTTGCGGGACCTTTTCTTTAGCCTGTACCGTGCCTCCTTTTTGTTGCTGCTCTGCCTCTCTTCATGTCTCGCCTTTCCAGCGATCGTGAAGCTCTTCGAGGACGTCCTGCGCGCGGGCATCAAGCCACTCCGCAAAGGCATCATCCACATCCGTCAGGTCCAGGCGAAGCGCCCGGCCAGATCTCTTGATAGCGCCCACGGGCGTGCCATCGATCACAAGGGCAGTGGTCTTCGATCTCGGCTTTTTGCCGAGCGTCGAGCTCACACTCTTTTTTACATGCCGCGCAACGGCCTCAAAAGCCGCCACCGAAGGATCCACCTGCGGATCCTCATCCGCCTGTTCGTTCGCGGCCTCCTTGGCGCGAACATCAAGAGCAATTCGGGAAAGATCGTCGTTCTCGATCCGGCTGTCGGCAAGCTCCTTGGCCAAAGCTTCCCATCTGGGACGGCCGACGCCGTGCGCCGGTCCGATTGCATGGGCCAGTGCAGTTCCGATCGCCTTGGCAACCGAGATCGACATCGATACCGCCGAACGGGTCACGTTGAGCACTTCGGCAATCTGTGCCTGCGAGCCAAAGCCACTATCGAGCAGTTCCTGAGCGAAGAGGGCACGCTCGATGTAACTCAGGTCACGTCTACCAGTATTCTCTGAAACCTGAGCGCGGAGTGCCGCCGTATCGTCCAGGTTAGCGATGAGGGCGCGAACCTTGCTCACTTTGTCGGAGGCACGAATGGCCTCAAGACGGCGGCGTCCATAGACGAGGAGATACCGATTGGGGTCGGTCGCATGGCGCCGAACAAGGATGGGCACAGTCTGCCCGTTTTGTTCAATCGACGCGCGAAGGTCGTGCACATCCTTTGGGTCGAGGCGATCCGAGTATCGCTCGTCTTGGATCTCAGCCGGATCGAGCTCCCAAACATGGTGAGCATCGACAGCATCACGCGCCGACCGCAGGGCCCGATTGCTAGACATCATGCTACCAGGGGCAGGGGGCGTCCCTGCCGCTGCAAGACTATCCAGCATGGACATGCGCTTCTTCTTGCTGTCGGTCATCAGCGCCCCCAAGTCTTCTGAATGAGCTGGGCAATCTCGTCGTTGACCGCATTCAGGCTTTCAATGGCCCGGTCATAGGTCGTCCGGGTGAACGCGCTGCGTTCGACCTCGTAAAGGGTCTGCTTGGTCAAACCGGCATCTGAGATGGCCGTCGACTTGAGCATCGGCGCGTTCAAAACCTTGTCGCCATACATCGTTCGCAAGAAGGCGACGATACGGTTCTGCGGTGCGTCTGTCGGCTCATACCGGGTCAAGAGATACCGCATCCAGTCATGCGACATGTCGGCCCCACTGTCGGCAATGACGTCCATCAGGTCAGCCGTCATTCTGAGGAACTGGCTCATCGACATCACGTCGAGCATCTCGGGATGGATCGTAACGAGAACGCCTGTCGCGGCCGACAGCGCGGACATGGTCAAGAACCCCAGTTGCGGAGGACAGTCGATGACGACGACGTCATACCGCTCATCGACCTGCGCCAGCGCCTCCTTCACACGGAAAAAGAACAAACCCGCGTTGCCGCGAGAAAGCGCCCGCGGCGTCTCGTGCTCGAACTCCATCAGT
This sequence comes from Paracoccus sp. FO-3, assembly GCF_006386455.1. Classification (NCBI taxonomy): domain Bacteria; kingdom Pseudomonadati; phylum Pseudomonadota; class Alphaproteobacteria; order Rhodobacterales; family Paracoccaceae; genus Paracoccus; species Paracoccus sp. FO-3. The sequence continues at coordinate 25,501 of NZ_VCBQ01000065.1, forward strand.
TCGAGATTGCCAGGAATCAGATCGAGGTTCGGGATATATGTCTTGCGGATCACCTCGGCGATCGGAACCGGGTCTTCATAACGGATCGCATCGTAGAGCGTGCCGCCGTCCAGCAAGTCAAACTCAGGCTGAACCCCATGCAAGGCCGTGAGAGAAGCCTGCGGATCTAGGTCGATCGCCAGGATTCGGTAACCCTTGAGAGCCAACCGTTGAGCGAGATGCGCCGCGGAGGTCGTCTTGCCCGACCCACCCTTGAAGTTCATCACGCCGATGATCTGCAGATGGTCACCTGCGCGACGCCCGGGCAGGTAGTCTCCCGGCTTGCGAGCCGTTTTGTCCAACAAAACGCGCAAGTTATGGATGTCGTCGGCCGAATAGTGTCGCCGGTTCCCCGATGAAACTTCCGGCGACGGCCCCTTGCCATCAAGGTGGAGCTTCCTGAGGTATGAATCGTTGACGCCCAGCAGAGCAGCTGCTTCCCCAGAGGTGAATTTGCGCATAGACTTGGATGCGTCGGGCGGAAACAGGCTCTCACGCTGCGAATGCAGTTGCGCCGCCAGCACCTCAGAATGCTGACGGATCACAGCGTTCAGGTCTTCCTGTGTATCGGCTCTGCTCATCTGCCCTCGCGCGCCCGTGGCGTGTTCACGGAATTTGGCGTTTAGTCGCCCTTTTCCGTGACTATTGCCGGAGGACTCAGATTCGTGCAAGCTCTTTCTAAATCTGGTGTCAGGCGCTGCATGATGCACAAGAGTAGCCCGGGCTCGTGGACAGGCTTGCCCAAGCAACCAGCATGATATACATTCCTGAACGTATATCCACTCAGGAGGTCACGATGCAGGTCGCGAAATGGGGCAACTCGCTTGCCGTCCGTTTGCCCGCCGAGCTTGTCCGGGAACTTGGCCTCAAGGAAGGTGATCAGATCGACCTGGTCAAGGACGACGGCCAGGTAAGAGTCCGTCGTCTGGCGCGTGCGGATGAGGTGCTGACGGGTCTGCGCCGCTTCCGGGGCAAGCTTCCCGCTGCGGAACGCCTGAGCCGCGAAGACGCGCATGAGCGCTGAATTCGCGGACACGAATGTCGTTCTGTACCTGCTCGACGACGGCCCGAAGGCCGATCGCGCCGAGCTCATCCTGGGGCAGGGGCCCCGGATCAGCGTTCAGGTGCTGAACGAGACGCTGGTAAACTGCCGCCGCAAAGCCGGCCTCAGTTGGGAGGAGGCAGGGACGTTTCTCGAAGGCGTGCGCGCCTTGTGCCCCGTCGAAGACCTGACCCTCCAAACACATGACGTTGGCCGCGCCTTGGCGGAACGTTACGGTTTCTCGATCTACGACGCGATGATCGTGGCAAGCGCTCTGGTTGTGGGCTGCACCACGCTGTGGAGCGAGGACATGCAAGATGGCCTGCTAGTCGAAGGGCAGCTTCGCATCGTCAACCCCTTTGCATGAGCGGACAGCTTCTGAGCCTGAAACTGACCACAGCCTTGTAATCCCTCCATGTCTTGGAGGATTTGCAAGGTAGCTCGACTACTCAAGCAGCCCCAGCCTTTCCGCCCGCTCCAGCAGCATCTTCACAGATGACGGCTGCCAGCTTGTCCGCCCGCGGGGCGTGCGCTCGCGCATCGCTTCCAGTCTGGTGCAGATCGCCTGAAGCGTGATCTCGGGGTCCGCGCCCTTGATGGCAGCGACGATGGCGGGCAGGCGGTCGTCGGTTTCGCGGCGGCCGGCGCGGTCCAGTACCGTGGGCGGCAGGAAGCCGTCCCGGACATAGGCGTTGACCGCGCGCAAAAGCCGGCTTTGCGTCCATTGACGCTCGTGGGGCAGGGGGCCGTTGACGATGCGCACCACATCTTCCCAGGCTAAGTCGGGCCGCAGGCGGCGGACATGGGGCACCCAGTCCTGCGCCGTCTCGTTCAGGCGTTCCATATAGCCGTCCTGCCGGGCCAGCCGCACCTTGCGCAGCGTTGCCGGATCCCGGACGCGCAGGCCCGGATTGCCGCCAACCCGGCCTTTGGTTCGTGCGCTGGCCAGCCCGGCCTTGGTGCGTTCGCGGATCAGGGCGCGCTCAAACTCAGCTGCGGCGCCGAGGACCTGGAGGGTGAACTTACCCTGCGGGGAGGACGTGTCGATCGGATCGGTGAGCGATCGGAAGAAGGCGTTCTTGGCCTCCAGCCGTTCGATCACCTCGAGGAGGTGGGAGAGCGACCGCGCCAGACGGTCGATGCGCACCACCACCAGCGTGTCGCCCTTGCCGATCCGCTCCAGCACCCGCGCCAGCACGGGCCGCGCGCGGTTCCCGCCCGAGGCCTGCTCCTCGTGGATCTCGACGCAGCCTGCGGATTTCAGGGCCTGCGACTGGGGCAGGGGGGTCTGATCCTCGGTCGAGACGCGCGCATAGCCGATCAGGGGCATCAAATCAGGCCGTTTGCAGTTTCATGTACCACTAATAAACGACCGTTTGTAAACG
>NZ_VCBQ01000066.1:0-27817 GCF_006386455.1 Paracoccus sp. FO-3
GGCAAGGGCTAAGGGCTGGCGCATCGGATCTCTTTCCTTGCTCCAAGCGAATCGATCCGGCATGGGAACGGCGCCGGTTCGCCCGCTTGCGCCCCGAGATAGCGGCTGGCGGTTTCCATCGTTGGTCTTGTCCGTGTCGGGAGGTTTCCGCGAAAGCCGAATTTGTAACGAAAGGTTTCCCCCGCACCCTCGGAAACACTTCCTTACAAATCTCTGCGTGCGCCGGGACGATTGTCGGGCATCATGGTTTCGGGTCACGGCAAGACGCGGCCCAAGGACAGGCGACAGGACGCGACCATGACCAGCCAGACCCTGGCCGAAGCCCGACGGCGCATGACGCTTTGCGTGCCGCGCGGCATAGCGGCCGATGCCGGCGCGCGGCAAATGGAGCCGGTCTCGTTCAGCCTGATCGAGTTCGGCGGCGAAAGGCTGGTCTTTCGGCTGGTCGATGCGCGGGGCGACCTGCTGGACCTGATGCTGAATCCGGTCGTCGCCGGCGCCCTTCGCGATTGCATTGCCTTGCACGAATGCCTCGCCGAGCGCCCGGAGCCGTCCGCCGCGCCTCATGAAGGGCAGGCCGGATCTTCTACGTCACGGTCCTGAGGACCGTGCAGCATTTCACCGGAAAGAGAGCCAAGACGTGATCTCCCCCTCCCGCTTCCTGGGCCCGGCGCTGCTGCTTCTGGCGGCGGGCTGCGCGGCCGTCGGACCCGATCCCGACGACCGCCCCGCGATCCCCCTGCCCGCGACCTTCGCCGAAGGCGAGGCCGCATCCGCCGGCACGCTGGCCAGCCGGGCCTTCTGGGCCGAATATCGCGATCCGGTGCTGAACGAGCTGATCGCGCGCGGGGCTGAAGCAGAACCTGGACGAGGCCGCCGCGCGCGAGCGCATCCGCGCCGCCGCCGCCGATCTGCGCGGCACCGGGGTTCTGGCGGCCCAGGCATCCGGCTCGGCCGATGCGTCGCGCAAACGCGGCTCGACTGCGGGCGCAGCGGTGCAGAACGTCAACGCCTCCAGCCTCGGCGCCGGTTTCGTCTTTGACCTGTTCGGCGGCGCGCGGCGCGAGCGGCAAGGCGCAAGGACCAGCCTGGAATCCGCCAAGGCGGATCTGGGCACGGCGCGGCTGGCCTGGATCGCCAAGCTGATCGATGCCGATAGCGACGCGCGCTATGACCCGCTGGCGCTGACGCGGCAGACGGTTTCCAGCCGCGAGGAAACCGTCCGCATCACCCGCGAGCAGCGCGAATTCGGTGTGGTCAGCGAATTCGACATGGCCCAGGCCGAGGCGCTTCTTGCTGCTGCGCGGGCCGAATTGCCGGGCTACGAGGCACAGTTCGAGGCGCAGGTGTTCGCCATCGCGACCCTGCTCAACCAGCCCGCCTCTTCGGTGCAGGCGCAGATGCGGCGCGGCTCTCGCCAGCCGCGCAGTCCCGGCAGCAGTCGCGCCGGCCTGCCGGCCGACCTGCTGCGCAACCGGCCCGATCTGCGCTCGGCCGAATAGGACCTGGCCGCGCTGGCGCTGCTGGACCTGCTGGATTCCGACCGCTCGACGGCCAGTGCCCGGCTCTCGGCCGCCTCGGCGCGCAACCAGGCGGCCAAGGAATGGGCGGCGCTGCAGATCGCGACAGGCGCCGGCGCGGGCGAGGTGGTGCTGGTCAGCCGATGAGCGTTCAGTATCCCGTTCCGATTGCTGCATTCGGTCGCCGCTTCCAAAATTCGGCATCCGGCAATCCCGGCGGATGTTGGCCTCGCAGGACGATGGACGATGCGGAATTTCCCCTCCCCTGGCGAGGGGAGATGCAGCACAGGGCAGAGCCGTCGCCGGGATCAGCCCCAGCCGAGTGGCCCCGAATTTCGATCGAAAAGGCTGCATCCGCTGCGCTTGGCGCGGGTCGCGCAGCATCAGCGCCCCCGCTCTGCAAGTCGCCTGCCACGGTCCCATCGACCGCAGGGGTGATCGCAAATCCCGTCCGAGCGCGGGCGGCAAGCCATTGTCAAGAATGGGCCGAAACCGGCCCAGCGAACGGCATTCGGATACGGCCTTGCGCATGCAGGCTGACGCTCATCTCACCATCGAGAGGTCTTCGTCGCCGCCTTAACCCGGAAGCTGGGTGATGAATTTTGTCACCAGATAGGCCTCGATCGCCTCCGAGCCCCCCTCGGTGCCATAACCGGATTCGCGCACACCGCCAAAGGGCACCTCGGGCAGCGCCAGCCCCAGATGGTTGATCGTCGTCATGCCCGCGTCGATTTCCAGTCCCAGCCGCTGCATCGTTTCGGCCGAGCGGGTGAAGGCATAGGAGGCAAGGCCAAAGGGCAGCCGGTTCGCCTCGGTGATCGCCTCGTCCAATGTATCGAAGCGATTGATCACGGCAATGGGGCCAAAGGGCTCCTCATGCATGATCCGCGCTGCCAGAGGCACATCGGCCAGCACCGTCGGCGCAAAGAAATTACCGCTGTTGCCGATGCGCTCGCCGCCGGTGACCAGCCGCGCGCCCTGTTCGACGGCATCGGCGACTAGCCCCTGCAGGGCGACGACACGGCGGTCATTCGCCAGCGGTCCCATCTGCACGCCCTCGTCGAAGCCGTTGCCGACGCGGGCGCGGGACAGCGCGGCGCTGAAATCCCCCAGGAAGGGCTCGAAGGCCGCGCCCTGCACCAGAAAGCGCGTGGGCGAAACGCAGACCTGCCCGGCATTGCGCAGCTTGCTGCCCGCCATGGTCTGCGCCGCGCGGGCGATATCCGCATCCTCGCAGATGATGACCGGGGCGTGACCGCCCAGCTCCATCGTGGCGCGCTTCATGTGCTGGCCGGCCAGGGCCGCCAGATGCTTTCCGACCGGGGTCGAGCCGGTGAAGCTGATCTTGCGGATCACCGGATGCGCGATCAGGTATTCCGAGATCTCGGCCGGCACGCCATAGACCAGGTTCACCACCCCCGCCGGAACCCCGGCATCGGCGAAGGCGCGGATCAGTTCGGCGGGCGAGGCCGGGGTTTCCTCGGGCGCCTTGACGATGATCGAGCAGCCGGCGGCCAGCGCACCCGACAGCTTGCGCACGACCTGGTTGATCGGAAAGTTCCAGGGCGTGAAGGCCGCGACCGGCCCGACCGGCAGCTTGATCGCCATCTGCGTGACGCCCGGCATGCGCGCGGGGATGATCTGGCCATAGGCGCGGCGGCCCTCTTCGGCGAACCAGTCGATGACATCGGCGGCGGCCATGGTCTCGCCCCTGGCCTCGGCCAGCGGCTTGCCCTGTTCGCGGGTCATGATGGCGGCGATGGCATCGGCGCGCTCGCGCAGCAGTTCGGCGGCGCGGCGCATGATGCGATAGCGGTCGAAAGCGCCGGTCGCGCTCCAGGCCCGGAAGCCGCGCGCGGCGGCGGCCAGCGCCGCATCCAGATCGGCGCGCTCGGCCTGGGCCAGCTGGCCGATCACCGCGCCGCTGGCGGGATCGGTTACCGCGATGCTGCGGCCCCCGGCACCCGGCCGCCATTGGCCGTCGATGAACAGAAGCGTGTCGGGATAGGCGGCGGTCATGTCTTTACCTTTTGCTGTTTCAGTCGCGCGGGGCATAGCCCAGGGCCAGGGAAATGGCGCGGGCGGCCTCCATCACAAGCGGCGCGATCTCGCGCAGCTGCTTGCGCTTGATGCGGGAATCGGGGCCGGACATGCCGATGGCGCCGGCAAGCTCGCCCGAGCGGTTCAGGATCGCGCAAGCGCAGGCGGCGATGCCCTCGCGCCATTCGCCCTCGGGGACAAGGGCGTGACCCTGCTCGCGTGCGATGCGGATATCCTCGCGCAATTCGGCAAGCGTGGTGCGGGTGGTGTCGGTATAGCGCTGCATCCGGCCCTCGAAGCGGTCGAGATAGCTGTCGGGCATCTGCGCCAGCATCGCCTTGCCGGTGGCGACGGTATAGGCGGGGGCGCGGGCGCCGACGCTGGTATGGGCGCGGATGTGATGGGCGCTTTCGATCTTGTCGAGATAGACCACCTCGCTGCCATCCAGCACCGACAGATGCACCGTCTCGCCGGTCTGCTCGGCCAGCCGGGCCATGGCGGGGCGGGCGATCCGGGTCAGGTCCATGCGGCGGATGACATGGCTGCCCAATTCCCAGATCCGGGTGGTCAGCTCGTAATGGCTTTGCGGCGGCACCTGCCGGACATAGCCCTGGGCGATCAGCGTCGCGAGCAGGCGGTGGACATTGCTTTTCGTCAGCCCCAGCGCATTGGCCAGGTCGGTCACGCCCCGCGGCTGGTCGCTGAGCGCAAGCGCCTCGATCAGGCGCAACCCCTTGATGAATGCCTTGTCCATGTCCGGCTTGGTCTTCCCTTGCTGGCGCGGGCCGGCGCGGCCCGCCCTTTTGTCATATATGCCCCAGGCCGCACCGAACAGGCCAGCCCAGGCATCCTTACTGCGCCAGAAGCGCGTTCAGCTGTTCCTGGCCGTATTCCTCGTTCGTGGTGGTGCCGTGGCCCGAGGCGGCGCCCCAGTAATCCGGGCTCCATTCGATGGCCTTGGCCAGGTTCTCGGGGTTGTTGGCCCAATACTTGCTGATCTCGGGATCGGCCTGCTCATAGACCAGGGGCGAGGGCAGCGCGACCGGATAGGCCGAGGTCAGTTCCGCCGCGCGCTTGGCATCCAGCCGCCAGGACAGCAGCTTCAGCGCGTTGTCGTAATGCGGCGCGCCCTTGGGGATCGAGAAGAAGTCGTAATAGACGAAGCCCTGGTTCCATTCGACTTCCAGCGGCGCGCCTTCCAGCGCCAGGACCGAGGACGAGCCGGTATAGGCCATGCACATGTCCGCCTCGCCGTCCAGCAGCAGCTGCGGCGCCTGGGCCGAGGTGGTCCACCATTTCGAGACATGCGGCTTGATCTCGGCGATCTTCTTCAGCGCGCGGTCCATGTCGATGGGATAGATCTGGTCCTTGGGCACGCCATCGGCCATCAGCGCGGCCTCCATGACAAAGCGCGGCCAGGCGGGCAGGCAGCGCTTGCCGGGGAACTTCTCGGTATCCCAGAAATCGGCCCAGCTTTCCGGCTGCGCCTCGGCATAGGTGTCGGTGTTGTAGACCATGGCGACGCCGATCACCTGCAAGGCCACGCCCTTGGGCCGCTTGAGGTTGTCGGGCATGGTCGCCAGCGTCTCCTGCGCCTCGGGCGACAGCTTGGCATAGTCGATGTCCGCCAGGCAGCAATCGCCCAGCAGGCGGGTTTCCTGGTCGAAGATGAAGGTCAGGTCCCATTCGGTCTTGCCCGCCTCGACCTGCGCCTTGATGCGGGGGCCGGAACGCGCCTCTTGCACCGTCACCACGTCGATGCCGGTTTCCTTCTCGAACGGGTCATACATGACCTCGCGCAGCGCATCGCCATAGGCGCCGCCGGGATCCTGCATCACCACCTCGCCCTCGGCAAGCGCGGGGCCGGCCAGCAGCGCGCCCAGGGCCAGCGCCGAGACCGCGCCGGTCAGTCTGTTCAGTCGCAGCATTCCATCCTCCTCCATTGGAACATTCTTGTGGTTACGCGGGCTTGCCGCGCGTCAGGACCGGCCGGGCCAGGATGATCCCGCCCACGACCAGCAGCACCTCCAGCGTCGAGACGACGGCCAGAACCGGGTTCAGCTGATAGTTGATGTCCGCCCACAGCATCAGCGGCAGGGTCTTCATCCGCGGGCTGGACAGGAACAGCGACAGCACCAGCTCGTCGAACGAATGCAGGAAGGCAAAGAACACCGCCGCCGCCAGGCCCGGCGCGATGGCGGGCAGCGTCACCGTGCGGAACACCGTCAGCGGCGAAGCGCCATGCACCGCGGCCCCCTGCTCCAGCCGCTGGTCCACCGCCTGCAGCGATGCCGCGACGATCACCACCACGATCGGGATGCCGCCGATGGCATGGGCGGCGGCCAGGCCGAGGTAGGTGCCGACCAGCCCCAGCTTCAGAAACAGCGCGTAAAGCGACAGGCCCAGCACCACCGGCGGCACGATCATCGGGCTGACCAGCAAGAGCATCAGCGCGGATTTGTAGCGGATGTTGCTGCGCACGATGCCCATGGCCGCCGTGGCGCCCAGGCTGACCGAGATCGTCGCCGAAAGCAGGGCGATCAGCAGCGAGTTGCGGAAGGCGTTCATCCAGTTGCTGTCGCTGAAGAACTTCTCGTACCAGCGCAGCGACCAGGCGGGCGGCGGAAAGGTCAGGTAGCTGGCCTTGCTGAAGGAAATCACCATCACGACGATGATCGGCACGACCAGCGCGACGATCACCGCCCCGCCCATGATCCGCACCGTCCAGCGCCCCCAGCCGGCGGGCAGCCGCCCCATCAGCCGCAAGAGCGGCCAGCCCAGCAGGTCGGCCAGCACCATGCCGAGCCCCCGGCGCGGCGCCTGCACGCGGGCCGCCGTGGCGACGGGCTTGGGCTTGCCATCGCCCAGCTTGCCGCCGCCCCAGATGAACTCGAACCCCATGATCCGGCCGGCGACGCCGACCACGACCAGGGTGATGACCAGCAGCACCACGGCCAGCGCCTGCAGGAACCCCTCGCCGGTGATGGAATCGGCCTGCTGGGTGATGTGCATGGCGAACATCTGGTCGCCCGGCCCGCCCAGCAGCGTGGGCGTGATGAAGAACCCCAGCGCCGCCACGAAGACCAGCAGGAAACCCGCGCCGATTCCCGGCAGCGTCAGCGGCAGCAGCACGCGCCAGAACACCGCCAGCGGCCCCGCGCCCGAGGCCAGCGCCGCGCGCGTCAGGCTGCTGTCCAGCCGCGCCACCGAGGCATAGATGCTGAGCACCATCAGCGGCAGCAGCACCGCCGTCATGCCCAAGAGCACCGAGCCCCGGTTGAACAGCAGCGCCAGCGGCGTGTCGATCAGCCCCAGCATTTGCAGCAGCTTGTTGATCGGGCCATTGCGGCCCAGCAGCACCATCCAGGCATAGGTGCGGATCAGGATGGCGATGAAATAGGGCAGGATCACCGCCGTCGCGATCAGGATCTGGGTGATGCCGCGCGTGCGATGGATCAGCAGCGCCGTGGGATAGCCCAGCAGCACGCAAAGGCAGGCCACCGTGAAGGCGATCTTCATGGTGCGGACCAGCGATTCCCAGTAAAGCGGGACCGAGAACACCCGCTCGAAATGCGTGGACCAGGTCGGGCCGGACATGCTGACCCGGAACAGGTCGATCAGCGGCAGCAGATAGATCACCGCCAAGAACAGCACCGCCGGCACCAGCAGCAGCGCCGGGCTTTTCAGCCGCTGCGCCAGGGGGGTGCGGGGGGCGGCAAGGGTCGCGTCGCTCATGACAGCACCCAGCTGTCGGCGGCGCCCCAGCCGACATGCACCTGCGCGCCGAGTTCGGGCAGCTCGCGCCCGGCGATGTCGGGGCAGCGGATCAGCAGGCGCTGGCCGTCGTCCAGCACCACCTCGATGCGCAGCACCTCGCCCAAAAACAGCGCCGAGGTCACGGTCGCGGGCAGGGTGCCGGGCGCGGGGGCGGCGTGGATCGCGATGCGCTCGGGGCGGATCAGCACGGTGGCGCTGTCGCCGGACACGCCATGGCGCGATTCCGCCTCGAAGACATGGCCGCCGGGGGTGCGCAGCGTCAGGACGCGGCCGTTTCGGCCCAGCACCTGCGCGTCGATCAGGTTGCTTTCACCCACGAAGCCCGCGACGAATCGGCTTTGCGGGCGGCGATAGATCTCGGCCGGGCGGGCGATCTGCACGATATGGCCCGCGTCCATCACCGCGATGCGGTCGGACATGGTCAGCGCCTCGGACTGGTCATGGGTCACGAAGAGGATGGTCGAGCCGATGGCCTGGTGCAGTTCGCGCAGTTCGATCTGGATCGATTCGCGCAACCGGCGGTCCAGCGCGCTCAGCGGTTCGTCCATCAGCACCACGCGCGGGCGCATGACGATGGCGCGGGCGATGGCCACGCGCTGCTGCTGGCCCCCCGACATCTGCGCCGGCAGCTTGCCGGCATGGTCGGACAGCCGCATCATCTCCAGCGTCTCGGCCACGCGGCGGTCGGTTGTCGCGCGGTCGATCCTGGCCATGCGCATGGGAAAGCCCACGTTCTGCGCCACGGTCATGTTCGGAAACAGCGCATAGCTCTGGAAGACCATGCCGAAGCCGCGCCGATGCACCGGCACGTGCTGGATCGGCTTGCCATCGACCAGGATCTGGCCGCCGTCGAGGCTCTGGAACCCGGCAAGCAGGTTCAGCAGCGTGGTCTTGCCGCTGCCCGAGGGGCCGAGCAGCGTGATGAACTCGCCCGGTTCGATGTCCAGGCTGATGCGGTCGGCCGCGACGAAGGCGCCGTATCTCTTGACCACCTCGCGGATCGAGATGCCGGCGCCGATCGCCTCTTGCGCCCGCACGGCGGCAGTGGTCGTGGTGCCGGACGTTTCAAGGCGCATCTCGCGCCGCGCCAATGTCTGCGCCATCATTTCCTCCCTCGTTCCATATTATAGAACGCTATTCTGTATTTCATTGTCGGCGCTCTGCCCCGCTTGTCAAGAATTTCCGACGGGCGGGCGAAATTTCTGCAAAATGCCGCGATGGGAATGGATTGACTTGCCGGTTTGGCTCTGCCTATCATGATTTTCAGAACTATGTTCCATATTTTGGAACACGCGGGAGGAAGGGAACGATCATGCCACAGGATCTGCGCGCCATGGCCCGCCGCGTCACGCCGGGCATGTCGCTGGCGCTGCCGGTGGATTACGCCGGGGTCTCGATGGCGATGACCCGGCCGCTGATCGAGCATGGGGCGGGCGGGTTGCACCTGGTCTGCGTGCCGACCGGCGGCCTGCAGGTGGACATGCTGATCGGTGCCGGGCTGGTCGCCACGGTCGAGACCAGCGCCCTGTCGCTGGGCGAGGCCGGGGGCGCGCCGCGGTTCAACGATGCCGTGCGACAGGGCGGCATCCGCATCCTCGACGCCACCTGCCCCGCGATCCATGCCGGGCTGATGGCGGCGCAGAAGGGCGTGCCCTTCCTGCCGATACGCGGGCTGATCGGCTCGGACGTGCTGGCGAACCGCCCCGACTGGCGGGTGATCGACAACCCCTTCGCCGCGGGCGATCCCATCGCGCTGATCCCGGCGATCCGGCCCGACGTGGCGATCTTTCACGCGCCGATGGCCGACCTCGAAGGCAATGTCTGGATCGGCCGCCGGCGCGAGCTGGCCGCCATGGCCTATGCCGCGACCGAAACGCTGGTGACGGTGGAACGCATCGTGGACCGCAGCCTGCTGGCCGACGAGATGACCGCGGCCGGCACCCTGCCCGCGCTGTACGTCGGCGCCGTGGCCGAGGCGCCGCGCGGCGCCTGGCCCTATGGCCTCTGGGGCGAATATGCCTCCGACACGGATGAGCTGATGCGCTATGCCGCCGCCGCCCGCACGGCCACGGGCTTTGCCGAATACATGGCGGGCTTCATGGGGCAGGAGATGCCGGCATGAGCGCCGCCCTGCCCCGCGAGATCCTGATCTGCACCATCGCCCGGCTGCTCGACGGCGTGCGCCATGTCGCGGTCGGCGCCTCCTCTCCCATGCCTGCCGCAGGCGCGATGCTGCGCCGGGCGCTGGACGACGGCCAGCGTCCGGTGCGGCTGTCTATCCTCGGCTCGGTCGAGCATAATTTCTTCACCAACGGCTCGGCAGAACTGTTCGACAGCGCGGGCCAGGGCCGGCTGGATGCCTTTTTCCTGGGCGGCGGCCAGATCGACGGCCAGGCCAACGTGAACCTGGTCGGCGTCGGCGACTATCCGCGGGTCAAGGTGCGCTGGCCCGGCTCGTTCGGCTCGGCCTATCTGTATTTCACCGTCCCGCGCGTGATCCTGTTCCGCGAAGAGCATTCGCCGCGCGTGCTGGTGGACAAGGTCGATTTCATCAGCGCCCCCGGCACCAGCGCCCCCGGCGTTTATCGCGCCGGCGGGCCGGTCGCGCTGCTGACCGGCAAGGCGCTGTTCCGCTTTGACAAGGCGCGGCCGGGCTTCACGCTGGAAAGCGTCCACCCCGGCCATGACCTGGACGAGATCCGCGCGGCGACCGGCTTTGCCTTCGACCATGCGGAAACGCCCGCCGCCACCCCTGCCCCCGACGCCGCCACCCTGTCGCTGCTGCGCGGCCGGGTGCTGGATGAGCTTGCCGAAACCTACCCCGCCTTCGCCGCCGAATGGCGCAGCGACCTGGCGGCCCTGACCCGCGAAGGAAGCCCCGCATGATCAATCCCGGATCGCTCGCCAATCTTCGGGTCATCGACGCCAGCCGCGTACTGGGCGGTCCCTATGCCGGCCAGATCCTGGCCGATCACGGCGCCGATGTCGTCAAGCTGGAACCCCCTGCGGGCGACGAGACGCGCGGCTGGGGCCCGCCCTTCCTGGGCGATGCGGCCAGCTATTTCCTGGGCCTGAACCGCAACAAGCGCGGCATCGCCGTGGACCTGTCGCAAGAGAGGGGGCGCGAGCTGCTGCTGGCGCTGCTGGAAGACGCCGACGTGCTGATCGAGAATTTCAAGACCGGCACGATGGAGCGCTGGGGCCTGGGCCAGGACGAACTCGCGCGGCGCTTCCCCCGGCTGGTGCATTGCCGCGTCTCGGGCTTCGGTGCGGACGGGCCGATGGGCGGGCTGCCGGGCTATGATGCGGCCATCCAGGCGCTTTGCGGCATCATGAGCGTGAATGGCGAGGCGGGCGGCCAGCCGCTGCGCGTGGGCCTGCCGGTGGTGGACATGGTGACGGGCCTCAACGCCACCATCGGCATCCTGATGGCGCTGAGCGAGCGCGCGACCAGCGGCAAGGGCCAGTTCGTCGAGACCAGCCTTTACGATTGCGGCGTCTCGCTGCTGCATCCGCATTTGCCGAACTACTACCTCTCTGGCAAAGTGGCGGGGCCCTCGGGCAATGCGCATCCCAACATCTGCCCCTATGACACCTTCGCCACCGGGTCCGAGCCGATCTTCCTCGCCGTCGGCAACAATCGGCAATTCGCCACGCTCTGCGCCATGATCGGCCGGCCCGACCTGCCTGACGATGCCCGATTTGCCTCGAACAGCCAGCGCAACATCCATCGCGACGCGCTGAAGGCCGAGCTTGAGGCGGCGCTGGCGTCCTTTGACTGCGCCGATCTCTCGGACCGGCTGATCAAGGCCGGCGTGCCCTGCGGTGCGGTGCGCACAATCGATCAGGTGATCGCCGATCCGCATACGATCCACCGCGAGATGGTGGTGGACATCGGCGACTATCGCGGCACCGGCAGCCCGATCAAGCTGTCGCGCACCCCCGCCAGCTATCGCCGCGCGCCGCCCGGCTTTGCCCAGCACACGGGCGAAGTCATGGCGGAACGCGCGCTGGACCCCGACAGCTACCGCGAGGTGCTGCCGGGCCTTGACCCCGAAGAGAAAGCCGCGAGGAAAGCATGACGGACCGCCTGACCATCGGCATCATCGGCGACGGCTTCATGCAGCCGGGCTTCTTTGAAGCCGCGCTGCGCGAGCAACTGCCCGGCCGCGCGCTGACCATCCGCAGCATGGAGGTCGACTGGCCGCTGCGGCTGAAATCCACCAAATACGACCCCACCCTGCCCGTGGGCGAATTCGTCGGCCGCCCCGAGGATTATTTCGACTTCCTCGCCGATCTCGACATCCTCGTCACCCATCTGGCGCCCATCACGGCCGAAAGCCTCGACCACGCGCCCCGGCTGAAGGCCATCGCCGTGTCGCGCGGCGGGCCGGTGAATATCGAGATGGCGGCGGCCCGCACGCGCGGCATCCCGGTGGTGAACACGCCCGGCCGCAATGCCTCGGCCGTGGCGGAGTTCACCGTCGGCTCGCTGCTGGCGGAAACCCGCAATCTGATCCGGGGCCATATGGCCGTCGCCAGCGGCCGGTTCGGGCGCGAATTCTATCACTACGCCAACACCGGCCCCGAACTGTGCGAGCTGACCGTCGGCATCGTGGGCTATGGCGACATCGGCACGCGGGTCGCACGGCTGTTGCAGCCCTTTGGCTGCGGCATCCTGATCTACGACCCGTTCAAGGAACTGACGCCCGAGGAAAAGGCCGCCGGTTTCGAAAAGGCCGAGCTGGACGACCTGATGGCGCGGGCCGACGTGGTGACGCTGCACCCCCGCGTCACGCCCGAGACCAAGGGCATGATCTCGCGCGCGCGGATCGCGATGATGAAGCCCGGCGGCTATATCGTGAACACCACGCGCGGGCAGGTGCTGGACTATGGCGCGCTTTACGACGCGCTGGTCTCGGGGCAGTTGCGCGGCGCCGCGCTGGACACGTTCGAGCCCGAGCCGCCGCCCGCGGACTGGCCGCTGCTGAAGCTGCCCAACGTCACGCTTTCGCCGCATATCGCCGGCGCCTCGCGCCATTCCGCGATCAAGGCCGCGACCATGATCGCCGGCGACATCGCGCTGATCCTTGACGGCAAGCCGCCGCTCCATCCCTGCAAGTGAGGCATCCCATGACCGACGAAGAACGCGCCCTGCGCCTTGAGCTGATCGAATCCTGCCGCGCCATGAACCGGCTGGGCATCAACAAGGGCACCTCGGGCAATATCAGCGTCCGTTACGGCGACGGCTTCCTGATCTCGCCCACCGGCATCCCCTATGACAAGCTGCAGCCCGAGCATGTCGTGGCGATGAACTGGGACGCGACCTATGCCGGCGAGGTGCAGCCCTCGTCCGAATGGCGCTTTCACCGCGACATCCTGCAGGCGCGTCCCGACCTGAACGCGGTGGTCCATACCCATTCGACCCATGCCACGGCGCTGTCGATCCTGGGGCGCGAGATCCCGGCGATCCATTACGTCATCGCCGCCGCCGGCGGCAGCAGCATCCGCTGCGCGCCCTATGAGCTGTTCGGCACGCAGGAACTGGCCGACCGCGTGGTCGCCGCGCTGGAGGGGCGCCGCGCCTGCCTGATGGCGCATCACGGCGTCATCGCCGCCCATGCCAATATCGCCCGCGCGCTGGCGCTGGCCGTCACGGTCGAGGAGCTGGCCAGGCAATACCTGCTGTGCCTGCCGCTGGGCGAGCCGCCGGTGCTGTCGGACGAGCAGATCGCCGAGGTTCTGGTCAAGTTCAAGACCTATGGCCAGCAAGGCAGCGCCGCGCTGGAAGGGCTGCGCCAGGCATCCTGATGGCTGTGCTGCTTTGCCTCGATTCCGGCACGACCTCGGTCAAGGCGGCGGCCTTCGACGAAGCCGGGCGCCTCTTGGCCCAGGCCGAGCGCCCGAACGGCGCGCTGCAACGCGAGGGCGCGCGGGTCGAGCAGGACATGCACCGGACCCGCGCCGAGGCGCTGTCCGTGCTGCGCGACTGCGCGGCGCAGGCGACGGGCCCCTTCGCGGGGCTGATCGTCACCGGGCAGGGCGACGGGCTATGGCCGGTGGATGCGGGTGGCCAGCCGGTCGGGCGGGCGCTGACCTGGCTCGACGGGCGCGCGCGCGGGCTGGTGGCCGCGATGGCGCCGGCGCTGGACGCGGTGCAGGCGGCGACCGGGTCGCGGCCGACCGCCGCCTCCGCCAGCCTGCAGCTTCTGTGGCTTCAGCAAAACGACCCCGCCCGCCATGCCCGCATTACCCATGCCCTGCGGCTCAAGGAATGGCTGTTCCTGGCGCTGACCGGGCAACCGCTGGCCGAGCCGACGGCGCTGCTGCCGGTCTGGGGCGACTGGCGCAGCGGCGCGCTGGCGCCGGTGGTGGCGGAAAGCCTTGGCCTGTCGCGCGGGACCGAGCTGCTGCCCGACCTGGCCCCCGTCGGCGCGGCGCGGGCCGGGCTGTCCCAAGCCGCGGCCGAGGCGACCGGCCTGCCGCAGGGCCTGCCGGTGCTGCTGGGTCCGGGCGACGTGCAGGCGACGCTGATCGGACTGGGCCTCGGCAGCCGGGCCGGCATCGGCCGCGCCTCGATCTTCGGCACCAGCGCGATCCATGCCTGCCTGCTGGACGATCCCGCCGCCATGCCGCAGGCCCCCGCCGGGGCGATGATCCAGCAATTCGCGCTTGGCCCCGGCTACCTGTGCTTTCACCCCTGTTTCAACGGCGCCACGCTGCTGCATCACCTGTCGCGCCGCTTTGCCGACCTGCCCGCCGCGCCCGCACCGGACTATTCGGCGCTGATCCTGCATCCCTTTCTTGAGCCGGGCGGTGAGCGCGCGCCCTGGACCGACCCCCATGCCTCGGGCGCGGTCATCGGCCTGACCGCGGCCAGCACCCCCGCGCAAATCGCCTGGGCGGGGCGCGAGGCGCTGGCCTTCGTCACCCGCGCCAGCCACGCGATGATGGGCGCGCCCGGCGGCGCCCTGTCGCTGGGCGGCGGGCTGGCGGGCGACGAACATTTCGCCCAGTTCCTCGCGACCGTCACCGGCTGCACGGTGCAGCGCCGTCCCGGCAGCCATGCCGGCCTGCGCGGCCTTGCCGCCATCGCCGCGCGCTTCCTGCTGGACGCCCGCGACCCCGCGCCATGGATCGGGACGACCGGGCACGGCCTTGCGCCCGACCCCGGCCCCGTCGCAGCCTATGCCGAAGGCAAATACCGCCTGTTCGCCGCCCTGCTGGAGGCCGTGTCCCCGTTCTGGGAACCGCTCTCCGACCTGCGCGAACAGGCCGAAAAACTGATGGAGACCCCATGAACGGCGCCGATCTTCTGTGCGAAACCCTGCTGGCGAACGGCATCGACACCTGCTTCGCCAATCCCGGCACCTCCGAGATGCATTTCGTCGCGGCGCTGGACCGCCAGCCGCGGATGCGCTGCGTGCTGGGCCTGTTCGAGGGCGTCGTGACCGGCGCCGCCGACGGCTATGCCCGCATGGCCGAGAAGCCGGCAGCGACGCTGCTGCATCTCGGCCCCGGCCTGGCGAACGGGTTGGCGAACATGCACAACGCGCGGCGCGCGCGCTCGCCCATGGTCAACGTGGTGGGCGACCATGCGACCTGTCATCTGCCGCTGGATGCACCGCTGACCAGCGACATCGACAGCCTCGCCCGGCCGATGTCGCATTGGGTGGGCCGGGCCGAGGCCGCCGATGCCGTGGGAAGCCGCACCGCCGAAGCCATCGCGGCGGCGCGGGCCGGCGCCGGCGGCATCGCCACGCTGATCCTGCATGCCGACACCGCCTGGACCCGGACCTCGGCCCCGGTGCCGGCGGCGGTGGTCCCCGCCGCCCCCGCCGCCCCCGATCCCGCCCGCATCCGCGCCGCGGCCGAGGCGCTGCGGAACGGCAAGCGCACCACCATCCTTGTCACCGGCCGCGCCCTGCACGCCCCGCAGGCCGAGATGCTGGACCGCATCGCGCAAAAGACCGGCGCGCGCCTCATGGCGCAGCAGGCCAATGCCCGGATGCAGCGCGGCGCGGGCCGGGTGGCGCTGGACCGCGTTCCCTATGTCATCGACCAGGCGCTGGCGACTTTCGCCGAAACCGAGCAACTGGTGCTGATCGGCGCCAATGCCCCGGTCGGCTTCTTTGCCTATCCCGGCAAGCCCGGCTCGATGCTGCCCGAAGGCTGCCGGGTGATCGCCATGGCGGGCGCGGACGACGACCTGCCCGCCGCCATCGCCGCGCTGGCCGGGGAAACCGGCATGGCGTCCGCCCCGCGACTGGCGGAACGCGGCGCGCCGGACATGCCCGGCGGCGCGCTGACCCCGGACGCCATCGCCGTCGCGCTGGCGCATCTGATGCCGGAAAACGCCATCGTCTGCGACGAATCCGTGACCTCGGGGCGGGACTTCTTCCGCTCGACCCACGGCGCCGCGCCGCATGACTTCCTGCAACTGACCGGCGGCTCCATCGGCGAGGGCATCCCCATGGCCACCGGCGCCGCGGTGGCCTGCCCCGACCGCAAGGTGATCGGGCTGCAAGCCGACGGCAGCGGCATGTATACCGTGCAGGGCCTGTGGACGCAGGCGCGAGAGCGGCTGGACGTCGTGACCATCGTCTTTGCCAACCGCCTCTACAAGATCCTGCATGGCGAATTGCAGAACGTCGGCGCCGGCACCCCCGGCGAGAACGCCCGGCGGATGCTGGACCTGGACGATCCGGCGCTGGACTGGGTGCGCATCGCCGGCGGCATGGGGGTCGAGGCCGCCAGGGCCGATACCGCCGAAGCCTTCTTCGACCTGCTGCGTTCCGCCATGTCGCGCAAGGGGCCGTTCCTGATCGAAGCCGTGGTCTGAAAGGGGCCAGCCATGATCCGCCGCATACCGCATTGCAGCCATTGGGGCGCCTATACCATCCTGGTCGAGGACGGCCGGATCGCAGGCGTGGAACCGCTGGCCATGGACCCCGCGCCCTCGGCCATCATCCATTCCGTCGCCGAATGGGCGAAGCCCGACCGCCGCGTGCTGCGCCCCATGGTGCGCGAAGGCTGGCTGGCCAAGCGCGAAGGCAGCGACCGCCATGGCCGGGGCCGCGAGCGTTTCCTGGCCCTCCCCTGGGACGAGGCGCTGGACCTGGTCGCCGGCGAGATCGCGCGCGTGGCCAAGACCCACGGCAATGCCGCGATCTTTGCCGGCAGCTACGGCTGGTCCTCTTGCGGGCGGTTCCACCATGCCTCTTCGCTGCTGAAGCGGATGCTGAACCTGGCCGGCGGCTATACCGGCCATGTCGATACCTATTCCATCGCCGCCGGGCCGGTGATCCTGCGCCATGTGCTGGGGGACGACCGCGCCTGTGGCGGGCAGGCCAATACGCTGGACGACATCGCCGAGAATACGGAAACGCTGGTGGTCTTTGGCGCCATGTCGCCCCGCACCGCGCAAAGCGAGGCCGGCGGCATCGGCGCGCATTACCTGGAAGGCTATCTGCGCCGGATCGCGGAACGCGGGGTGCGGGTGATCCATGTCTCGCCGCTGCGCGACGACCTGCCGGATTGGGTGGGCGCGGAATGGTGGCCGATCCGGCCCAATACCGACGCGGCGCTGATGCTGGGCCTGGCGGGCGAAATCGTGGCGGCGGGGCGGCAGGATGCCGGTTTCCTTGCCCGCTGCACCAGCGGCTCGGACGAATTCCTGGCCTATCTGCGCGGCGAACCGGACGGGCAGCGCAAGGACGCCGCCTGGGCCGCGGCCATCACCGGCCTGCCCGCCGACGCGATCCGGGCCCTGGCGCTGCGGCTGGTGGACAGCCGCAGCATGCTGACCGTCAGCTGGGCCCTGCAGCGCGCCCATCATGGCGAGCAGCCCTTCTGGGCCGCACTGGGGCTGGCGGCCGTGGCGGGCCAGATCGGCCTGCCGGGCGGCGGGGTCGGATACGGCTACGGCTCGCTCGGCGGCGTGGGCGCGCCCTTTTCCGTCGGCAAGTCGCCGGGCATGTCGCAGGGGGTCAAGCCCATCGACAGCTTCATCCCGGTGGCGCGGATCAGCGACATGCTGCTGAACCCCGGCGCGCCCTTTACCTATCAGGGCGAGACGCGGCACTATCCCGACACGCGGCTGGTCTATTGGGCGGGCGGCAATCCCTTCCACCACCACCAGGATCTGAACCGGCTGTCTCAGGCGTGGACCCGGCCAGAGACGATCGTCGTGCAGGATCCGATGTGGACCGCGACCGCGCGGCGGGCGGATATCGTGCTGCCGGCCTCGACCTCGATCGAGCGCAACGACCTGGCCGGCAACAAGCGCTGCGACCTGATCCTGGCCATGCGGCAGGCCATCGCGCCGCTGGGCCAGGCGCGCTCGGATTTCGACATCTTCGACGCATTGGCCCAGCGCCTGGGCGTCGGCCCCGCCTTCAACGAGGGCCGGGACGAGATGGGCTGGATCCGGCATCTCTACGACGAAAGCCGCACCCATGCCCTGCGCGCGCATGGCTTCCCGATGCCGGATTTCGAGACCTTCTGGGAACGCGGCCATGCCCCGGTGCCGGTGCAGCGCGACCATGTCTATCTGGCCGGCTTTCGCCACGACCCCGCGGGCCATGCGCTGGACACGGAAAGCGGGCGGATCGTGCTGGGCAGCAAGACGCTGGAGCGGCTGGGCCATGACGACTGCCCGGCGCATCCGGCCTGGCTGCCGCCCGCCGAATGGCTGGGCAAGGCCAGGGGGGACGAGCTGCACCTGATCTCGCACCAGCCGCAGGGGCGGCTGCACAGCCAGCTGGAAACCGGCGCCGCCAGCATGGCCGGCAAGCGCCACGGGCGCGAGCAATTGCGGCTGAACCCCGCCGATGCGCAGGCGCGCGGCATCAACGACGGGGCGACGGTGCGGCTGTGGAACGCGCGCGGCGCCTGCCTTGCCACGGCTTGCCTGAGCAGCGACACCGCGCCCGGCGTCGCGGTGCTGCCGACCGGAGCCTGGTTCACGCCCGTCGGGGACGGCCCGGAAATCTCGGGCAATCCCAATGTCCTGACGCTCGACATCGGCACCTCGGCCTTTGGGCAGGGCTGTTCCGCCCATACTTGCCTGATCCGCGTCGCCCCCCATGCCGGCGACAACCGCGACCCGATGCGGACCTATCAATCGCAACTGGCAGACATCCTGCCCGACCCGGAGGAGACCCCATGACCGAAACCGCCGACGCCCCCGTCAGCCGCTTTGCCGTTCCCCGCCTTGCCGACATGCCCGAGGACATCCGCACCCGCATCGAGGCGGTGCAGGAGAAATCCGGCTTCATCCCCAACGTGTTCCTGACGCTGGCGCACCGGCCGGACGAATTCCGCGCCTTCTTCGCCTATCACGACGCGCTGATGGACCGCCCCGGCAACCTGACCAAGGCCGAGCGCGAGATGATCGTCGTCGCCACCTCGACCGTGAACCAGTGCCAGTATTGCGTCATCGCCCATGGCGCGATCCTGCGCATCCGCGCCAAGAACCCGCTGGTCGCCGACCAGGTGGCGATCAACTATCGCAAGGCCGACATCACCCCCCGGCAAAAGGCGATGCTGGATTTCGCCATGAAGGTCTCGGCCCGCGCGCAAGAGGTCGGGGACGATGACTTCGCCACCCTGCGCGGCCATGGCTTCGACGAGGATGACATCTGGGACATCGCCGCCATCGCCGCCTTCTTCGGCATGTCGAACCGGCTGGCCAACGTGTCCAGCATGCGGCCCAACGACGAATTCTACGCGATGGGCCGCTGATCATGGCTGTCGGCTACAAGCAGATGCTGGCCGAGGCCGATTCCGTGGTGCAATCGGTCACGGTCGACGAGGCGGCCCGGATGCGGGACGATCCGCAGGTGGTCCTGGTCGATATCCGCGACCCGCGCGAGCTTGAGCGCGAAGGGATGATCCCCGGCGCCTTCCACGCCCCGCGCGGGATGCTGGAGTTCTGGATCGACCCCGAAAGCCCCTATCACAAGCCCCGCTTTGCCGAGGGCGGGACCTATGTGTTCTACTGCGCCTCGGGCTGGCGCTCGCTGCTGGCGGCACGGGTGGCGCAGGAGATGGGGCTGGACACGCGGTCCCTGCGCGGCGGATTCGGGGAATGGCGCAAGGCCGGCCAGCCGGTGGCCGAACGGCACGCCAAGGGCTAGACCACCGGGCGAGGCAACAAATTTGGGGGGAGAAGCATGACCAAATACGACGAGGGGCTGGACCGAACGGCGGCCAACCACCAGCCGATGACGCCCATCTCTTACCTCCGGCGGGCGGCGCAGGCCTTTCCCGATCATCCAGCGGTGATCCACGGTCGCCAGCGCCACGGCTATGGCCGGCTGTGGACCGATTGCTGCCGGCTCGCCTCGGCCCTGGCAAGACGGGGCATCGGGCGCGGGGATACCGTCTCGGTCCTGCTGTCGAACACGCCGCCGATGATCCACGCCCATTTCGGCGTGCCGATGGCCGGGGGCGCGGTGCTGCATTCGATCAACACCCGCTCCGATCCCGCGACCGTCGCCTTCCAGCTGGACCACGCGGAATCGCGCGTGCTCATCGTCGACCGCGAGTTTTCGGCGCTGGCGGCAGAGGCGCTGGCGCGGGCCCAGGTCCGGCCGCTGGTGATCGACTTCGACGACGCCGAATATCCCGAGGATGCCCCCCATCCCAAGGGCGCGTGCATCGGCAGCCTAGACTATGACCAGTTCCTGGCCGATGGAGACCCGAATCACCCCGGCACCCTGCCCGGCGACGAATGGGACGCGATCTCATTGAACTATACCTCGGGAACGACCGGCAATCCCAAGGGCGTCGTCTGTCACCATCGCGGGGCGGCGCTGATGGCGTTGAACAACGTCATCCATGCCGGGATGGGCCGGCATCCGGTCTATTTGTGGACCCTGCCGATGTTTCACTGCAATGGCTGGTGCTTTCCCTGGACGGTGCCGGTGCAGGCGGGCACGCAGGTCTGCCTGCGCTGGGTGCGGGCGGGCGCGATATTCGATGCCATCGCCGATCACGGCGTCACGCATCTGTGCGGGGCGCCCATCGTCATGTCCACCCTGCTGAACGCTCCGGCCGGCCAGAAGCGCAGCTTTCCGCAGCAGGTGATGTTCAACACCGCCGCCGCACCGCCGCCCGAGACGGTGCTGCAAGCCATGGCGAAGGCCGGCTTCGGCGTCACCCATCTTTACGGCCTGACCGAGACCTATGGCCCGGCCGTGGTGAACGAATGGAATCCCGGCTGGGACGGGCTGCCGGCTTCGGAGCAGGCGGCGCGCAAGGCCCGGCAGGGCGTGCGCTATCTGTCGCTGGACGAGCTGGCGGTGATGGACCCGGACACCATGCTGCCCGTGCCGGCCGACGGCCGGACGCTGGGCGAGGTGATGTTTCGCGGCAATGTGGTGATGAAGGGCTATCTGAAGAACCCGGATGCGACCGCGGCGGCCTTTGCCGGCGGCTGGTTCCATTCCGGCGACCTGGCCGTGATGCATCCCGACGGCTATGTCCAGCTCAAGGACCGCTCCAAGGACATCATCATCTCGGGCGGCGAGAACATCTCCTCGATCGAGATCGAGGAACAGCTTTATCGCCATCCCGCCGTCGCGCTTTGCGCCGTGGTCGCCATGCCCAGCGAGAAATGGGGCGAGACCCCCTGCGCCTTCGTCGAGTTGCGCGACGGCAGCACGGAAACCGAGGCCACGATGATCGCCCATTGCCGGGCGGGGCTTGCGGGCTACAAATGCCCGTCGCGGGTGGTGTTCGAACCCCTGCCCAAGACCTCGACCGGAAAGATCCAGAAATTCGCCCTGCGTGCGCGCGCGGCCGAACTGGCGCAGGCCATGGCCTGACGGGCGGGGAGCGGGCTTGCCGCCCCCCGGCCCCGCGCCGGCCCTAGCCGGCCACGTCGATGACCACGCGGCCCCGGATGCGGCCGGCGACGATGTCGGCGGCCAGTTCGGGCAGCTTCGACATGGGTTCGACCCGCGCGATGCTGGCCAGATGCGCCTTGTCCAGATGCGCGGCCAGCGTCGCCCAGGCCCGGTCGCGTTTCGCCTGCGGCGCCATCACGCTGTCGATGCCCAAGAGCGCGACCGCGCGCAGGATATGCGGCATGACCGTCGCCGGCAGGTCGAAGCCGCCTGCCAGCCCGCAGGCCGCGACCGCGCCGCCGTAATTGGTCTGCGCCAGCACATTGGCCAGCGTGGTGGACCCCACGCTGTCCACCGCCCCCGCCCAGCGTTCCTTTTGCAGCGGGCCGCCCTTTTCGGCCAAGGTGGCGCGATCCACGAAGCCCGTGGCGCCCAGCCCGGCCAGATAGTCATGCGTCTCGGGACGGCCGGTGGCGGCGGTGACGGCATAGCCCTTGGCCGACAGCAGGCTGATCGCGGTCGAGCCGACCCCGCCGGCAGCGCCCGTCACCAGCACCTCGGCGCCGCCGGGCCGGATCGCGCCCCAATCCTCCAGCGCATCGACGCAAAGCGCGGCGGTATAGCCCGCGGTGCCGATGGCCATGGCATCCTGCAGCGAAAACCCTTCGGGCAGGCGGGTCAGCCATTCGGGCTTGAGGCGCTGGAACCGGCTGTAGCCGCCCCATTCGGTTTCCGACAGGCCCCAGCCGTTCACGATCACCTTGTCGCCCGGCTGCCAGCGGTCCGAGCGGCTTTCGACCACCGTGCCGGCAATGTCGATCCCCGCCACCATCGGCAGGCGGCGGGCGATGCGGCCCTTGCCGGTGATCGCCAACCCGTCCTTGTAGTTCAGGGTCGAATAGGCGACCTCGACCAGCACCTCGTGGTCGGGCAGCGCGTCGCGGGTCAGGTCGCGGAAGCCCGCCACGGGCTTGCCGTCCCGATCCTCGATCAGCAGGGCGCGGAATGTTTCGGTCATGGGGTTCCTCCTCGGGGCTTGTCGGCATTGCGGCGGGCCAGCGCCTGGTCCAGCACGGCGCGCATCCCCTCGACATGGCCCCGCATCAGTTGCGCGGCCGTCTCGGCATCGCGGGCGGCAATGGCCATGTGGATGCGCTCATGCGCGGCGACGGTGCGGCGACGCTCGTGATCGCGATAGATCAGCATGTTGGTGATCGGGATGAAGCTTTCGATCATCGCGTGCATCATCAGCTGCAAGGGGCCGTTGCCCGTGGCCTGCACCACGGCGCGATGAAAGCGGACGTCCGAGGCGCAGAAATCCTCGTCCGGCAATGCCTCGTCCTGCTGCAAGGCGATTTCGGCGGCCATTGCCGCAAGGTCGTCGTCGCCGCGGTTCTGCGCGGCCAGGCGGCAGCACAGGGCCTCGGTCTGCATCCGCGCCGTCACGATCTCGTCGATGTCGAAACGGCCCATGCCGACCAGCAGCGTCGCCGTGTCGGTGATGCTGCGTGCCGCCGCATCGTCGTCGGGCGCGTTGACGAAGGTGCCCCCCGTCGGCCCGCGACGCGAGCGGATCAGGTTCTGCGCCGCCAGAACCTTCAGCGCCTCGCGCACCGTCGGACGCGAGATGCCAAAGCGGCGCGCCAGCTCCTCTTCGGTCGGCAGGCGCTCATCCGTCGCCAGCCGCCCCTGCATGATCGCATCGCGGATCAGATCGGCCACTTGCCGGGCCAGCCCTCCCCGCACGATCTCGTCATATTGCAGCGCCATCCGATTCTCCGCCGTTTCGGGCAGGCTAGCAGGGCCATATAAAACATAAAAGGTTTGACAAATATAAAAATGCCGGCACCCTTCCCGGCAACAAGGGAGGATCGCATGGCAAAGCCGCAAGACCCGGACGTTTTGGCGTTGCTTGACCGGCTCGGCCGGGTTCTGCCGCCGGCGGCGCTGCTGACCGGCGATGCCGTCGCCCCGCGTTACCAGGAGGATCGGCGCGACCGCTTCTCTGCCCCGCCGCGTTTCGTGATGCGCCCTGGCAGCACCGCCGAGGTCGCGGCGGCGCTTGCGGCCTGCAATGCCTTCGGCCAACCGCTGGTCGTGCAGGGCGGGCGCACCGGCCTGTCGGGCGCCCATCGCGTGCGGCCGGGCGAGGCGGTGCTGTCCACGGAACGGCTGACCGAACTGGCCGTGCCCGATCCTGACAGTCGGACCATCCTGGCCGGCGCCGGCGTGCCGCTCCAGCGTGTGCAGGAGGCCGCGGACCAGGCCGGGCTGATCTTCGGCGTCGATATCGGCGCGCGCGGCACCGCGACCATCGGCGGCAATATCGCCACCAATGCCGGCGGCATCCGCGTGCTGCGCTATGGCATGTTCCGTGCGCAGGTGGCGGGACTGGAGGCGGTGCTGGCCGATGGCTCCGTCCTTGCCTGCATGCGCGGGCTGGACAAGGACAACAGCGGCTACGACCTGAACCAGCTTTTCATCGGCAGCGAGGGCACGCTCGCCGTGGTGACGCGCGCCTTGCTGCGGCTCCATCCCCGCCCGGCGGTCGAGACGAACGCCCTGCTGGCCCTTCCCTCGGTCGAGGCGGCGCTGGACCTGCTGTGGCGCCTGCGCAAAAGCGTGGGCGGCATGCTCTCGGCCTACGAGATCATGCTGGATACGATCTATCGCGGCGTCGCCGGCCACCTGGGCATGGCCCCGCCGCTGGCGACCCCCGCCCCGATCTATGTGCTGGCCGAGATCCAGTCCGAAACCGCGGGCGAGGCCGCCCCGGCTGCCTTCATGGATTGCCTGGCCGCGGCGCTTGAGGATGGGGTCGCGCTGGACGCCGTCATCGCCCAATCGCAGCGCGAATTCCTGACCCTGTGGGAATTGCGCGACGCCTGCGCGGATTACCTGCGCGGACAGGACAATATCGCAAACGGCGATATCAGCGTGCCGGTGCCGCGCATTGCCGAGTTCCTGAATGAAAGCCGGCGCGTGCTGGCGCAGATCGACCCCGAGGCGCGGTTCCTGATCTTCGGCCATCTTGCGGACGGCAATCTGCATTACGTCTTTCAGACCGGATGCAAGGACCGGGCGGTGGATTGCCTGATGCGCCTGGTCGCTGCATATGGCGGGTCGATTTCCGCCGAACATGGCATCGGCATCGACAAGAAGCCCTGGCTGCCGCTTGCGCGCAGCCCGGCCGAGATCGCGGCCATGCAGGCGCTGAAAGGCGCACTGGACCCCCGCGGCATCCTGAACCGGGGCCGGATATTTGCGGATTGATGCCTCCTCCGGCCAGAAGACGCCCCGGCAATTACCGCGGGATTTCGATTCCAAGGTTCCCCGCACCGCAGTTTCGGGGCGACCGTGGTCCTGCGGGCTTGGAAACCGCCACCGGGCTTCACCTTTCGGCTGGTGCTGGAATTCTGCAGGAAAACCCCCGGCTTCGTCGCGATGCGGCTGGATGAGCCATGCCGGCCGCCGCAGCAGCGGCCCGGCTCAAGACTCAAGGCTCAAGGCTCAAGGCGCTGGGATATGCACCGCGCATCACCGCCAAGAACATCGGCCCTTGCGGCGCCAAGCAGGGTGGCGAGGGAATGGAACAGCTCCAGCCAGCCGGCGCATTCGAGCGACGCGCCCGTCCGGCATCCGGTTCACCCTGGACCCGCTGGATGCGGGCAGGGTTCGCCTGGCCGTCTGGGATGACAGCTGCGGCCGCGTGATTCAGCTTCGGCAGATGCAGGACGGCCAGAGATCGCAGCACTCCCCCGCGAGATGGCGGAGGAGCGATGCGATCTCGTGCAGGCGCGAAACCGCCCCTACCGCTTACGTCGCCTCGCGCACCGGCATGTAAAGGTCGCCGCCCTCGCGGTATTTCTGCGCCATGGCGGCCAGGCCCTCTTTCTGCGCCTCGGCGCGGATGTCGTGGGAAATCCGCATCGAGCAGAACTTCGGCCCGCACATCGAGCAGAAATGGGCGACCTTGTGCGCCTCCTTGGGCAACGTCTCGTCGTGGAACGCCCGCGCCGTCTCGGGGTCCAGCGACAGGTTGAACTGGTCCTCCCAGCGGAACTCGAACCGGGCGCGCGACAGGGCGTCGTCGCGGATCTTCGCCGCCGGATGCCCCTTGGCCAGGTCGGCGGCATGGGCGGCGATCTTGTAGGTGATGACGCCGGTCTTCACGTCGTCGCGGTCGGGCAGGCCCAGATGTTCCTTGGGCGTGACATAGCACAGCATCGCCGTGCCGAACCAGCCGATCATCGCCGCGCCGATGCCGCTGGTGATATGGTCGTAGCCCGGCGCGATGTCGGTCGTCAGCGGGCCGAGGGTATAGAACGGCGCCTCGCCGCAGATGGCCAACTGCTTGTCCATGTTCTCCTTGATCTTGTGCATCGGCACGTGGCCGGGGCCTTCGATGATGACCTGGCAATCCCTGGCCCAGGCGATCTGCGTCAGCTCGCCCAGCGTCTCCAGCTCGGCGAATTGCGCCGCGTCGTTGGCATCGGCGATCGAGCCGGGGCGCAGCCCGTCGCCAAGGCTGAAGCTGACGTCATAGGCGCGCATGATGTCGCAGATCTCGTCGAACCGCTCGTAGAGGAAGCTTTCGCGGTGGTGATGCAGGCACCATTTCGCCATGATCGAGCCGCCGCGCGAGACGATCCCGGTGACGCGATCCACCGTCAGCGGGATCATGTGCAGCCGCACCCCGGCATGGATGGTGAAATAGTCCACGCCCTGCTCGGCCTGTTCGATCAGCGTGTCGCGGAACACCTCCCATGTCAGGTCTTCGGCGACGCCGCCGACCTTTTCCAGCGCCTGGTAAAGCGGCACGGTGCCGATTGGCACGGGCGCGTTGCGGATGATCCATTCGCGGATGTTGTGGATGTTGCGGCCCGTGGACAGGTCCATCACCGTATCCGCGCCCCAGCGGGTCGCCCAGACCATCTTCTCGACCTCCTCGGCCATCGAGGAAGTCACCGCCGAGTTGCCGATATTGGCATTGATCTTGACCAGGAAATTGCGGCCGATGATCATCGGCTCGGCCTCGGGGTGGTTGATGTTGGCCGGGATGACCGCCCGCCCGCGCGCCACCTCGTCGCGCACGAATTCGGGGGTCACGAAAGCGGGGATCGCCGCGCCGAAATCCTGCCCGTCGCGGGCCAGCGCCTCTTTTGCGGCCTTGCGGCCAAGGTTCTCGCGGATGGCGATGAACTCCATCTCGGGCGTGACGATGCCGGCGCGGGCATAGGCAAGCTGGGTGACGGCTTTGCCGTTCCGCGCCCGCAAGGGCCGGTGGCGGATGGGAAACTCGGGCGTCAGCCGGTCGCCCGAGACGAAACCGTTGTCCTCGGGCTTCACATGCCGCCCCTCATGGGATTCCACGTCGCCGCGCGCCCTGACCCAGCCCTCGCGCAGGCGCGGCAGGCCGCGTTCGATGGCGATCTCGGCACCGGGATCGGTATAGGGCCCCGAGGAATCATAGACCGTCACTGGCGGCTCGCCCGCGCTTGGATGCAAGGCGATCTCGCGCATCGGCACGCGGATGTCGGGATGCAGCACACCCGGCTTGAACACCTTGGTCGAGGCGGGCAGCGGTCCGGTGGTGACCGTCGGGGTTTCTTTGGATGTCATGTCGAGGCTCCTCGCGTCGCAGCATTGGAGACCCAGCACTGACGGGAAGGAAAAGAATGCCCCCTTGGCCGCACGCGACCGGCAAGGCATCCGCACCGTCCCTACGCCAGCATGAACTGGATCAGGTTCATAGGGTCACTGCGCTGCCTTATGGCTCAGCAGTATCTCAGCCCCTTGTCGGGACACCCCTGGTGGAGTGGCCAGCATGCGAATGCGGGATGGGGATGTCAACGGTCAGGCGTGGTCGTCGCCGGCGATGCCAGGCCCTTCCGATCCCATCGGCATGTAACCACGGCGCGGGACCGACTTCGAATGCCATCCAGCGGTGCTGCCTCGGGCAGCGAGGAATGGCATTCTCTCGCAACGAGCAAGCCGATGCGGAACGGTTTCGTGGAAGGCTTCAACGGGCGGATGCGCGACGAGCTGCTCAGCAAGACCATGCCCCCGGCGCTCGCCTGCGGTGATCCACCCGGCATCGCCCCGATCTGCGGGCAGGACCTGGCCGCGCTGATCGCGGCGATACGCGGCTGATGCGGCGACCATCCTGCGCGGACTGATCGAGAAGACGGTGATCCAGCCGGAAACGAAGGGCCAGAGGATCGATCTTCACGGGCGAACGGGGCGCAATCCTGTCGCTTTGCGGGAAGCAGGTGATGCCCTGCGGGTGGCACGGGCTTGAGGCAAATCACGCTGGTCGCGAGAGGCGCGCTTTCAGAAATGCTTGCCTGTGGCTGGCAGGCCGCGGGATACTGGGCCGCGCAGCCGTGTCCCGAAATACTTCCGGTCCCAAGATCGCACCTGAAACGTCAGGACTCCCTGATCCGGCGAGTGATCGGCAATTCATTATCCCCTGATGGCCTTCGCTTGATCCAGTCGGCTCCGCCGTAGGCGGCAACATGGACCCTGCGCCCGCGCCGAGGCTGAATACCACCGCACCCTTGCAACCCGCCGGAATGGCGTGGTTTCCAGACACGACTAGCCAGCCTAGCGGGGCTTGGCGCGGAA
>NZ_VCBQ01000067.1:0-27335 GCF_006386455.1 Paracoccus sp. FO-3
ACTAATTTCGCACCGCCATTCTCAGGTCCAGACGGTGGTCCAGATGAAGACACCGACGAAGACGGCAACGCCCAAAGCCAGAATGACGGCAAGCGCTCTAGTTCCCATTTCCCATATCCATCTGTGAATGATCCATTCCAGCCATCGGGGTCTCGACCGGCGTCGGTGCGGGCGCAGGAATGTCGCCCGTGCCTTCGGGGTCGAGGAGATAGGTGGCAATGGCCTCGCGGTCGGCAGCGCTCAGGAAAGACGTGCCCTCAGCGACGACCTCGGCCATGCTGCCGCCGAAAGCATCACCGTTAGGCAGAATCCCGGACTGAAGCGCGTAAGCCAGGTTCGCAACGCCCCAACCTTTTGCGAGAAGAACGTCACTCAGAATTGGCGGTGCTTTGCTGCCCCCTGGAAGGCTGTCGTTCCCGGCAAAGCGGGCACCGTCATCAAGGCCCCCTGCCAGGGTTCGGCTTGTGTGACAGGCAGCGCAATGTGCAGCCCCTTCGACCAGCACCCGCCCGCGGTTCCACGAGGAAGACGTGCCCATAAGTGCGTCCGTCTTGGGCGTCTCAAGGTAAGCCGCGCGCCAGAGCTTCAGCCCCGATCTGAAACTGAAGGGAAAGCCGACGTCGTGGGGTGGGGCTGCATCGCCAACAGCCGGGACGGTGCGGAACGCCTCCCAGAGGTCGGCAATGTCCTGATCGGTAAAACCGGCGTAGAAAGAGTAGGTGAAGACGGGGTAGTAGGGGTCGCCGTCAGGCGACACCCCTTGGCGCACAGCCTTTGCGAAATCCTGGATGGTCCAGCGTCCGATCCCGGCATCGCGATGTGGTGTGATGTTTGGCGGCACAAAGGTGCCGAACGGGGTGTCAAGCGGAGCGCCCCCTGCAAGCGCGGGCCCTTTTGCCGCTGAGTTGGTATGACACGACACGCAGCCGCTCGCACGCGCGAGATAGGCCCCGCGTTCGACATCGCCGGGAGGAAAGCTCGCGGGCTCGACTTCCCCGATCGGCCAAAGTGCCAACACCCCGGCACCTATACCTGCCACGATGGCTGGGAAGACAAAGGAAAGCCGGATCAAACCTCGCATGGTCAGTTCCGGCCCGCACGAAACTGCGCATGACAGGAAGAGCATGTCGCGCTGATCCGGTTGAAGAGGTCGTCCGCCGCCAGTGTCGTCAGATCGAGCTCCAAAATTGTCGGGTCGGATGTCCCTCGTGTCACCGCGATCTTTTCCGAAGCCCCTCCGTATCCCATCAATTCCGCGACCGTGAAGCCCTGCGCTGGTTGCGCTGTTCCGGTCATGTCCATGCCCGAGTGATCCATGCCAGCCATCTCGCCAGCTGGCGAACTCGCGGGCTCGAGGCCGTTCGGGGCAGCTTCAGCCAAGGCATCAGCATAGGCCTTCAGCTCTTCGGAGAGGGCCGCGAACTCCTGCCAATCGGCCCAAATTTCCGGCTTGGCATAGGTGACGCCTTCAAGGCTGTTTTCAGGGAAAAGCGACAGCATCGTCTCGCCCGCATGACTGGAAATGACGCTGGCGCCTTCAGACACAATGAATGTGTCGTAGGGCACGGTGCCCTGTATCATCGGTGCCAATTCCGCGATGGTGTCGCGCATTGCCGTCATTCCGTTCATTCGGTCCAAGACGACGCCCGTCGCCCCCGTATGTGCCAGTGCCACTGCCGCTACGGCGGAAGCGGCAAGCGCGATCGCGCCCGTCCATTGAGATTTCATCTGCCTGACTGCCCTTGGTTTCTTGTTGTTGATCATTGGCTGCGCCCTGCCGGTCAGGCGGGTCACAGCTTGGGACGAATTCTCGTGTCAGGCTGAGAAAGGGTCGAACCTGAGCCAGTCTTTCAAACCGGCTCGTCTGGTCATCGAACAATCGTTCGGCCCGACTGTCAGGTCAGGATTCGCGGGGGAGGAAGTGTGATGGCCGGACCGCCAAAACGACGTTGCGACTGCTCAGCGTCGGGCTGAAGCACAGCCGGAACGGCCGTGGGCTGTATCGATGCCAGAGCATCTGGCAAAACGAACGCGGTGCAAATGACGCCGAGGTGGCAGGCAGGCGTTGCCGAAAATTGCTGTTCTGGGGTTTCGGCAGCCTCGACGGTGAGGTCGGAATGATGCTCGTTGCCCGATCCTGCTTCTGCAGACTGTCCCAACACCAAGCCCATGACCAGAGCGACAGTCAGAAGCCACATCGACACGACGCGCAACAACCTGCGTACAAGCAGGTTTTGCGGTAGGTCCAATGGGGTTGCTGTCGCTCTCATCCGTTCAGATCAGCTTGACTTTCGTTCCGACCGGAGTGCGGTCGAACACTTCTTCGATGTGCTCATTGTAAAGCCCGATGCAGCCGTTCGACGAACGACGCCCGATCTTACGCGTGTCGTGAGTACCATGAATCCGGTAGTACTGCCACGATAGATACAGGGCGCGGGTGCCAAGCGGATTGGTTGGATCGCCTCCTGGCACGAAGGCTGGCCACTCCGGGTTGCGCTCCCGCATCGAGGGCGTCGGAGCCCAACTTGGGTTAACCCGCTTCTCGACGACCTCGGTGTATCCCCGCCGGGTCAATTCATCTGATAGCGGAACCGAAGTGGGATAGAGAAACATCTGACCGTCGCTCGTCCAGTGCTGGAGAACCTTGCCCGTGGTGTCAGAGATGATGACCCCGACCCCAAGCGAGTCGAAGTGGTCCTGCCACTCATGGATGCGGAACGCCGAGATGTTGTTCCGGACTGGTCCCTGATTGTCCTCGGTCGCAAAGGCTGCCCGGCCCGTCAGGAAAGGCGCGGCAAGGGCTCCGGCAACGAAAAGTCGTCGACTGAATCGCATGGTCTGCTCCTCTTTTTTGTTACCTGTGCCGGCTTCCAACGTGGGAAGGTCAAATCGCTTTGCATCGCACAGGGGTCACAAAGAGGTGAAGCCGTGGCGCTTTCGCCGATTTTGTTGGGAAATTCTCTGCTCACTTCGATGTGAACACCTCTCCCATACACCAGGAGCGCTATTCTGCGCCCATGCGTAAGTTTGCGAACACCCTGTGCGGTTTGTGCTTGCTCGTCGCCCTTCTCTGGGCGGCGCTTCCTGATCACGCATCCCACGGCGCTCATGCAGATCATGCTCAAACCGCAGCTGTGGACCAGGACGCCCTTTGCAGCGACGGATCAGGCCATGCCTCCTGCCAGCTTGTCGCAACTGCCTCCTTGTCATTTTTCGAGGTGGCACCGTATGCCAAGTCTGCGCGGTTCGTGATTACGCCGGTCTCTGCCTCAAGCCGCGCCTTTGCCCCCGGTCGCCCACCTCCGCGAACCTTCCTCTGAGTGAACCCTCGTCCTTCACGTTCCTCTCAGGAGTTCGCATGATTTTCCGTCGATCCTTTCTTTCCGGCGCAGCCGCTGCAGCCCTCTCGATGCCAACTGTCCTTCGTGCCCATACCGAAGAACCCTTCGTATTGGCCGACGAATTTCAACCTCGCGAGGTCCGAGTCCGAGAGCAACATGCCCCCGGTCAGATCCTCGTCTTCCCGCGAAGTTTCTTTCTGTACTATGTTTTCGATTCCGAGCGGGCCGTCCGGTACGGTGTCGGCGTCGGCAAGGCCGGTCTGGCATTCAAGGGATCGGCAATCATTGAACGCAAGGCCGAATGGCCGTCATGGCGCCCGACAAACGACATGATCCGCCGGAATCCCGATCGCTATGCCCAGTTTGCCGAGGGGGTGCCGGGCGGACCTGGCAACCCACTGGGCGCCCGAGCCCTCTACCTTTACCGCGACGGGCGCGACACCTACTACCGGATTCACGGCACGACAGAGCCGTGGTCGATTGGACGGTCCGTGTCGAACGGTTGCATCAGGATGCTGAACGACCATGTGATCCAACTCTATGAGCAGGTCCCAGTCGGAACGCCGGTTACTGTCCTGTGACGATCCGCCGTCGTGATGTCTTCGTGTTGGGGGGCATCGTAGCCTTGATGTATGGACTACGGGCCCTGCCCTGGGACCGGCTTGGCGGACGCGGGCTTTCCTATGTCGACATCGAGGGTGTGCCGCCATTTCGTCGGCTGGAGCTGGCCGGTCAGACCTCCACAGCAAACATCGCACTCGTCGGTCTCGATGGGCCGCTACCTGATGCGGGAGCACGCAGGGCGCGCATGGAGACCCTGCGCACCGACCCATGCCCGGCCTTATTTGGGAACAGCGCCTCCAACTCTGAGGTTCCCATTGCCTACTTCAGCGAGTTTCGTTGCCCCTTCTGCCGTGCTCTCGAACGAGATCTTGAAAGCCTGCTGGCGGAGGACCCAACCGCATTCCGGCTCGTGCAACACGAACTTCCGATCTTCGGGCCGCCGTCTGAGCTGGCCGCCCGGGCATCTGTTGCCGCCGCACGCCAGGGCAAGCAACAGGAGCTTCGCCGCCGCTTCATGCGAACACCGATGGTTGCCGAAGAGGCCTCGGTACGGCGTGTTGCGGAGACCCTTGATCTGGATGTCGAGCAGCTCTTAATCGATATGTCCTCCGCCGGCGTTCAGGCTGAGCTCGACCGAACGCGCGCACTTGCCGATCTCTTCGGGTTCATCGGCACCCCAGGTCTGGTGATCGGACGGACCGTGCTCAGCGGTGCGGTTCCCCTTTCCCTCCTCCGACAGATTGCGGAAGAAGGGAAGGCCGAACCATTTCCGGCCTGTTGATGCGATGAACACACCAACGCATATGCTGATCGGGGCTGCTGTCTTTGCTCGGCCCGTCGTGCCGTCCACTCTGGTGGCGGCCATGCTGGGCGGCCTCGCTCCTGATGTTCCGATGTTTGCGTTGGTCCTATTTTCGACACGCCTGGTCGGAATTCCGCAGCATGAAGTCTTCGGAGACCTCTTCTACTCGGACTCATGGCAGGCCGTCTTTGCCGTTGATCACAGCTTTTTCGTCTGGGGCCTGCTTCTTGCCCTTGGAAACTGGCGACGTCACCTCATTCTCACCGCCTTTGCGGGAGCCGGCTTTTTGCATGCGGCCACCGACTTCATCACCCATCATGACGATGCCCGCCGCCAATTCTGGCCCGTGTCAGACTGGGTATTCCGCAGTCCGGTCAGCTACTGGGACCCGAACTATTACGGCGGTATCATCGGCGTGGTGGAACTTGGGCTGGTTCTGTTCGCCACTGCCTTTCTCTGCTGGCGGCACCGAAAACTCTGGCAGCGCGTCGTGATCGTCATTTTGGCCGCTGTGATCTTCGTACCCGTGATAGTTACAGGTGGCTTCCACGGACTTCACGGCATGGGCTGAAAGAGCGCACCGCAGCGTGCTTCAGGTTCCCGCTCGGCATGGCTTGCATGGCCATTCAGGATTGATCGCGCCTCCCCTAGCAGCTTACTGAAAAGCACGCTTGGTCTTGCTAGGCGCTCAATGTCGCCTTAGTTCGATCTGTATCGCCGCAGGAGTTGTGCATTGATCGCTACAATAATGGTCGATGCCGACATGAATACGGCGCCGACTGCAGGTGTCATCAGGAAGCCGGTGCCGAACGTGATGCCAGCAGCCATTGGAATGGCAAATGCGTTGTATCCGGTCGCCCAGATCAGGTTCTGCACCATCTTCGAATACGTCGCTCGGGACAGGCCAAGAATGGCCTCCACATCCCGTGGGTCAGAACGCACCAGGACCACGTCGGCGGATTCCACGGCGACATCCGTGCCCGCACCAATGGCAATTCCAAGATCGGCTTCGACGAGCGCCGGCGCGTCGTTCACCCCGTCTCCAACCATTGCGACCTTCAGACCCCGGGCGCGAAGTTCTTTCACGCGGGCCGCTTTCTGATCCGGGAGGACCTGTGCGAAATATTCATCGAGGCCGAGTTCTGCAGCGACTGACTTCGCGACACCCTCAGCGTCTCCCGTCATCATGATTGACCTGACACCCCTAGCCTTGAGACGCGCCACGACATCACGCGATTCCGCGCGCACGATGTCGGCCAGGGCCAGCAGCGCATAGGGCTGGCCGCCCACCTCCAGCACCACGACGGTCTTGCCTGTCTCCTCCAGCAGGGCGAGCCGGGGGTCGGTCACTGGTCGGCCTTGCCGCCGGAGGTGACCAGGGCTGATGATGGCGATTTCCCGCCCATCCACGCGCGCCGTGACGCCCGCACCCGTGATGCTCTGCAAGCCTTCCGGGGCCGGATATTCAATGCCACGGGCTTTTGCGGCGGCGACAATTCCCGTGGCGATAGGATGCTGTGACTGGCTTTCAACCGATGCCGCCAAGCGCAAGGCAGTCGTCTCATCGCCATCTTGCAGCAACACCAGATCGCTCACGCCGAATCTGCCTTCAGTAAGAGTGCCGGTCTTGTCAAAGACCACGGCATTCAGATCCCGCGCACGCTCAAAGGCGGCACGGTCGCGGATCAGCAGTCCGTTGCGCGCCGCCAGCGACGTCGAGACGGCCACGACAAGCGGCACGGCAAGGCCGAGCGCATGCGGACAGGCGATGACCATGACGGTCACCATCCGCTCAAGCGCAAAGGTGGCCCCCGCCCCGACCGCATACCAGTAACCGAACGATCCGAGGCCGACGGTGATGGCAATCCAGGTCAGGACAGTCGCGGCGCGCGAGGCCAGATCCTGTGTGCGCGAGCGGCTGTCCTGTGCCGCTTTCACCATGGCGATGACCTGCGACAGGTAAGTCGCCTCGCCCGTCGCCTTCACTTCGATGGTAACGGCACCTTCGCCATTTACCGCACCGCCGATGACAGCTTCGCCGGCAGACCGCGTGACAGGTTTCGATTCCCCGGTCAGCATGGCCTCGTTGAAGGATGATGTGCCTTCGATGATCTTTCCATCGACCGGCACCTTGGCGCCGGGGCGGATCACGACCCGGTCGCCGGCGATCAAGGCCGCGACGGGTACGTCCTCATTTCCACCGTCCGCGGTCACCCGCAGTGCGGTATCAGGCAGCAGGCGTACAAGCTCCTCCAAAGCGCGAGAAGCGCCGAGGACGGACCGCATCTCAAGCCAATGGCCCAAAAGCATGATCGTGACGAGCGTGGCCAGTTCCCAATAGAACGGCTCTCCGCCGGGCAGTCCCAACGTGACGGCCGCCGAGTAGAAATAGGCTGTCGAGATGGCAAGCGCGACCAGCGTCATCATTCCTGGACGGCCAGCGCGGATTTCAGGACCGGCGCCCTTAAGGAAGGGCCATCCTGCCCAGAAGTAGATCACAGATGACAGGCTCAGTGCGATCCACTCTTCACCGGCAAGCAAGCGTGCCATGCCTTGCCCGACAAAATCGCGGACCATTGGGGACAGGACCAAAACCGGGATCGTGAGAGCCAACGCCAACCAGAAGCGCCTGCGGTAGTCGTCGACCATGCCAGCGTGCCCGGCCTTGTGGCTCGAATGCCCGCCAGCACCGGACCGGAGTTCGCTCTTGTTCGACTTCGCCGCGTGCCCAACTTGATGGTCGTGGTGGTTTGCGTGTCCATTCTCAGCCGTCATGGCAATAATCCCTAGACCGATGCGGCCAGACGGTCGCTGTGTGTCAGGTCGGACGGCAGGATGGCCGGGAGCGGGCCACCCTGCCGCCACTGAAGCGCCTTACAACCCGCGAGCCGCGAGCCAGGCCTTCATCTCGGCGATCTCGGCCTCCTGAGCCGCGATCACCTCTTCCGAGAGCTTTCTGATTTCCGGGTCCGTGCCATGCTCCAGCTGGATTCGCGCCATCGCGACCGCAGCTTCATGGTGCGGAATCATGCCTCGCACGAAGTCCACGTCAGCGTCCCCGGTATAAGGCACCATCATGTCCGCCATCATCTGGTCCATTGCCGCCGCGTAGGCCTGCACAGCCGGATTGTCGGCCAACTCTGCCGGAATCATGGAAGCATGGCTCATCATGCCCATATCCCCCATGCCCATGCCACCCATGTTGGAGTGGTCCATGCCTTCCATGGTCTGCTGGGCAAATGCGATCCCACCGACAACAGCAACAGCCGCAATAGACAGCGCGAGAGTACGTTTGTTCATTCAGATTTTCCTTCGATGATTATGTTTTGTCAGGCAGGCGCGTAGCCGACCTCGGTCAGCGCCGCGACCAACCGATCGCGAGAAGCCGCTGATTTCACTTCGACCTTGTGCGAGGTCGGATCCGCGCTCACCTCGGCGGAGGGGTCTACCGCCTGGATCGCCTTGGTGACGCTGCGCGCGCAGCCGCCGCAGGTCATGTTCTCGATATGGAACTGCATGAGTGTCTCCTTCGGACAATCGCCTCATGCAACTCGATATGGGCCTTCCCACCGTTGTAAGGTCAAGAGAACAATTCCGTGATCAGACAAATTGAAATCAGGGCTTGACCTTACCATCATGGGAAGCCCTATCTCAGTCAGCGGAGTAACTCGCCACCGGAGTGCCGCGATGAACATACAAGTCCCTCAGAACGCCATGGCAGACCTCGGCAGGATCGTGATCGACGTCGAAGGCATGACCTGCGCATCCTGTGTCGGGCGCGTTGAACGCGCACTGCAGGCTGTCCCCGGGGTAAAAACTGCAGCCGTCAACCTCGCGACGGAACGGGCAGAAATCATCGGACCGGACCTGGACCGATCGGCTCTGGTCAAGGCAATCGAGGACGCGGGCTATGATGTGCCATCGCGTCCGATCGATATCGTCATCGGGGGTATGACCTGCGCCTCCTGCGTCGCACGGGTGGAGCGAGCCTTGAAAACGGTACCCGGTGTGACCGCAGCCAATGTCAATCTGGCCACGGAACGCGCCACGGTCACCGGAACGGCGGACCTTGCCTCCCTGATCGGCGCAATCGCGGATGCGGGTTACGAGGCACGGGCAGCGACCGAAACCGCCATCATGTCAGAAGAGTCCGCCGCGAAGAAAACAGCCGAGGAAGCCGCATTGCGGCGCGATGTGCTTTTTGCTGCGGCTCTGACTCTGCCTGTGTTTGTCCTCGAGATGGGATCGCATCTGTTCATGTGGGTCCACATGGCGGTGATGAACAGCATTGGCATGCAGAACAGCTGGCACATACAGTTCGCCTTGACGACCGTGGTCCTCCTTGGTCCTGGCCTCAGGTTTTACCGCAAGGGGTTTCCGGCCCTGGCGCGTCTGGCGCCTGACATGAACAGCCTGGTCGCGGTCGGAACGTTGGCTGCCTTCGGCTATTCCCTGGTGGCAACCTTTGCCCCCGGAATCCTGCCCCCAGGCACCCAGAATGTCTACTACGAGGCGGCGGCAGTCATCGTCACATTGATCCTCCTTGGTCGTCTGCTTGAAGCTCGCGCAAAAGGCCGGACCTCAGAGGCGATCAAGCGGCTGGTCGGACTTCAGGCCAAGACTGCCCGTGTCCTTCGCAATGGCGGCCTGGTCGAAGTGCCAGTCGCCGAAGTCCGCCCGGGCGATGTCGTCGAGGTCCGCCCTGGCGAGCGGGTGCCGGTCGACGGCGAGGTCACGACGGGCGCAAGCTGGATCGACGAAAGCATGATCTCTGGCGAGCCCGTGCCGGTCGAGAAGGCACTGGGGAGCACCGTGACCGGCGGCACAGTAAACCAGACCGGCGCGTTCAGTTTCCGGGCGACGGCGGTGGGCGAGGCCACGATGCTGGCTCAGATCATCCGCATGGTCGAAGCCGCGCAAGGCGGTAAGCTGCCGATCCAGGCGCTGGTCGACCGCGTGACGATGTGGTTCGTTCCCGTGGTTATGGCGCTTGCCGTGCTGACCTTCGCCGTCTGGCTGATCTTCGGGCCTGATCCGGCCCTGACCTTTGGCCTGGTCAACGCCGTCGCCGTCCTCATCATTGCCTGCCCCTGCGCCATGGGTCTGGCCACGCCAACGTCGATCATGGTCGGCACCGGGCGTGGTGCCGAGATGGGCGTGCTCTTCCGCAAGGGTGAGGCCCTCCAAGCCTTGCAGAGCGTCAAGGTAGTCGCGTTCGACAAGACCGGTACCCTGACCGAGGGCAAACCGCGCCTGACCGACATGGCGCTGGCACCGGGCTTCGACCGCGCCGCAGTGCTGGCCGTGGTGGCGGCTGTCGAAGCGAAGTCCGAGCATCCGATCGCCCGCGCCATTGTCGCGGCGGCCGAAGCCGAGGGCCTGATCCTTCCTGAGATCACTGCTTTCGACTCCGTCACCGGTTTCGGTGTCACGGCAACGGCGGGCGCGCAGCGGGTCGAGATCGGTGCCGACCGCTACATGGTCAAGCTCGGCCTCGATGTGTCGGTCTTCGGCCACACCGCCACCCGGCTCGGCGACGAGGGCAAGTCACCGCTCTATGCTGCCATCGACGGCAAGCTTGCTGCAATCCTTGCAGTTGCGGACCCGATCAAGGAAACCACGCCGCAGGCGATCCAGGCACTGCACCGGTTGGGGCTGAAGGTTGCAATGATTACCGGCGACAATGGCCGCACGGCGAACGCCATCGCCCGCCAGCTTGGCATCGACGAAGTTGTGGCCGAGGTGCTGCCCGACGGCAAAGTCGCTGCGGTGAAACGTCTGAAGGCACTGGGCTCGCTGGCCTATGTCGGCGACGGGATCAACGACGCGCCCGCCCTGGCCGAAGCGGATGTGGGCCTTGCCGTCGGCACCGGCACCGACATTGCCATCGAAGCGGCGGACGTCGTACTGATGTCGGGTAGGCTGACTGCCGTCTCGGATGCCATTGCGCTTTCCAAGGCCACGATGCGAAACATCCGCCAGAACCTGTTCTGGGCCTTCATCTACAATGCCCTGCTGATCCCGGTTGCCGCAGGCGCGCTCTGGCCCGCCTTCGGTATCCTGCTGTCGCCGATCTTTGCCGCCGCCGCGATGGCGCTATCGTCGGTCTTCGTCCTTGGCAATGCGCTGCGACTGCGGCGCTTTGCACCTTCAATCGCCGCGTAAGGAGGCCCCGAGATGAACATCGGTGAAGCTTCAAAATCTTCGGGCGTTTCCGCCAAGATGATTCGCTACTATGAGTCGATCGGGCTCATCCCGGCAGCAGGAAGGACGGTTGCAGGATATCGCGTCTACACGATGACCGATGTTCAGCTACTGCGCTTCATCCGAAGGGCGCGGGACTTGGGTTTTTCCGTCGAGAAGATCGAGGAGTTACTGGCGCTCTGGCAGGATCGTTCGCGGCAGAGTGCCGACGTGAAACAGATTGCGCTTGAGCAGATCGCCGGTCTTGAAGTTCGAATTCGTGAAATGCAGGCAATGATGGACACGCTGCGTCATCTGGCAGATGCGTGCTGCGGCGATCACCGCCCGGACTGTCCGATCCTTGCCGACCTCGTGAATGGCCCCGATCAAGGCAGCGGAGCGCGCGAGGAAGATCAACAATCCGCGCCCCGCTCCGGCAAGGCTGCCGGACTTCAAGCGCATTGACATTCTGCGGCGTGCGCATGATCGTGATTTTGTTTGGTGTTCATGGGACGCAGAATCCCCGAACTCAATCGGGAATGAGGAAGGGCGGACCCAGTTGCGGCGCTGTCGCGTTGCCTTTAAATCCGGCACACTGCGCGTTGAGCGACGTTTGTTGCCCTTAAACGTGGCATTCAGTCGCCGCTCGTCGGGGTCTTTCCCTGTTTCGCAGTGCGATCCGGTCAACTACGGCAAGAAGGCGGGGCTCTTTTTCGAACGCACGAAGCAAGGCAACTCTTGCGTACCCATCGAGGCCAGTGCTGAACATTGCCGCTTTGGCCAGTGGACGTGACTGAGCCGCGGCGATGGCGGCAAGGCAAAAGAGTCTCACGTCGGGTCTGGGACTTTGAAGGGCAAAGGCCGTATCGGCGCGAACGGACTTGAGCGCCTTGGCATAGGTGGCCGCCCGCATGGCGCGTCTAAGTTTGTTGGCGCAGTTGGACGTTACCGCACTTTCGAGCAGCCCTGCCCCGCTTCGAGCACGACGAACCAGCTGTTCGGATATTCGGCTGCGATCAGGCTTGATGAGGATCGAAAGGAGTCGGGTGCCGCAGATCTGGCAGTCGAATGCCCATAATTTCCGCCACTGTTTGAGCGCAATGCCACGCCGAGAGCAGTCGGGACATGACTGGAACGCAACCTGCGCCGTCATCAGGGCTTCGGTC
The DNA here is from genome assembly GCF_006386455.1 of Paracoccus sp. FO-3. Taxonomy (NCBI): domain Bacteria; kingdom Pseudomonadati; phylum Pseudomonadota; class Alphaproteobacteria; order Rhodobacterales; family Paracoccaceae; genus Paracoccus; species Paracoccus sp. FO-3. The sequence goes on from NZ_VCBQ01000067.1 coordinate 12,057, forward strand.
TGGGTCATTGTCCCAAAGGTAAGGGATTGCACAGTTTCAGCGGCAACACGGGCCGCAATCGATATCTTTTCTGCTGTGGTCGCGGCCACCTCAACCTCAAAATCCAGCATGGCGACCTGTCGAGTATCGACTCCAATATGCGCCAGGAGCTCGTCGACCTCGCAGTGGTTGGCGACCGCCAGTCGCGTCAGCCATCCAGAAAGCAGTTCATCTGCGAGAGGCGTGACAGTTTTCGGCAACGGGCGCTGTTTCAAGCTCCGGCCTTCTCGAGCCGTCGCTGGGTTTTCGCATGGCGCGACCAAACGGGCGTCCATTTTGCGACTGCATCGTCGGTGATGCATTCTTGACCCGTGACGATTGCGTCGATGGATAGGTCCTTGACCAAGGAAAATATCCGCGAGGTCACCCCGCCGGTCAGCGCCAATATCTGCTTGAGCGATTTAACCTTCAGATTGGACTTCTTCGCAAGCGGCATGGCCGCGATCAGGGTCTGGATCATGTCCGAGAACTCGGNATCGTCGCGCCAGTTTGGCAGGTGGTGTTCGTCCAGGCGTCGCGCGAGTTGGACATCGCCGCGAATAGCATCGACCGCTTCGCTGACGCCGAAGCAAACCAGCGACGCCTCCAATTCGTTGCTGAGATACCTCAGAACATTGAGGAACCGGCGTTGTTCGCGATGGGTTCCCGCGAGGAGGTTGTGAACTTCGTCGATCATGATCATCCGAAGCCCGAGGTCGCGAAGAAGGCCAACAACGCGGACCTCAAGCGAGGCGACACTTTGCGCCCGCAAGCTTAGCGCCGATGACGGAGCGCCGACGGCAGCGAGGATGTGCATATAGAACCGCCGCTCGTCTGGGGCTGGTGGTGCCTGCAAAAGAAGCAGCGGAGTGCGCGTGATACCTGATTCCGGATCGTATTCCGGCGCGTACCTGCGCGACAGGTTGCGGGCGATCATCGTCTTGCCGATGCCAGATGCCCCATGCACGAGAAGGCCCGGCATTCGAGTCTGCCGTGGCATCTCGATGAGGCCTTGCAGCCGGTCCAGCACTTGTTCGGCCCGCGGAAAGCCGATCCAGATGTCCGATTGAATGAGAGCGATACGACCGTCTTCTATTATTTCTGCCCTCAATTCACCAACGCTCCACTTTAAACATGGGGCGCGATTTATCACCCGTGTCGACCGGTCGCAGCCCCTCCGACGCCCGATCATCGGCGGCCGGACCCTTCATCGAAGAATTCCTTTCACGAAATCGGCGCTCTGCCTTGGTTAGCGCGCGGCTTTCACCCTCGATTTGGCGTTGCTGCCGGATCAATTCGGCGAGGATCAATTCATTCGCCCCCACCTTCCCCATGGCCCGTGCCTTTTGCATGGCCTCGCGGTATTCCCAGAGCGACACCGGCGGGATTTCCAGGTTGCGGTACCGGGCCTCGACACATCTGCCGCCGTCCAGTTCGACCCAGACGGCCGAGAGGTCGCGGGGATCGTAGCGGACGACCACCTTTCCGTCCCGACGACCGACATAGCCCGCGAGGGCGTCGGACCAGTAGCGCAGGTCGAAAAGATGGATGCCGTCACGACGCACCTGCCGCTGCTCACTTGGCAGGAAACTCACCCGAAACGCCTCCATGTCGAAGGGGATGTCGCCGGCCATTTCACCGGCGAGCGCTTCCCACTTGGCGGCAGGTGTGCAGCCAAGGCTCGAATGGATGCTGTTGTTGTAGCGACAGATTTCCAAGGCAAACCATCGATCGAATTCGCCCAAGGTCATCGCAGCCATGCCTTCGGCATCATAGCCGCCCTTGGCCGCGACCGACGACTGCGTTGTTCCCGGCAGGAGATGCACCGCGCCCATCATGGTCCCGATCAGCCGCTCGACATGCCCACCAAAGTGAGGGCTTCCCGGCGGTCGATAGACCAGATTGATCCCCCATTCGGCACAGGCCGATTGAAAGGCGCGTGACCGAAAATCGCGGCCATTATCGACGTGAATGCTGACCGGCTTGCCCTGCGCGGGCCACGAGACATTACACTCGAGGTCAGCCAGAAACTCTGCTTTGGGGGCGACGGCCCGCGTGAGGCACAAGGCCACCGAAAGGCGAGACGGCGCTTCAAAGCTGACGTGGTATCCCGTCACCATGCGCGTGGCGATGTCGATCGCCAAGGTCACCCAAGGTCGACCGATGGGTTTGCGCTCGAAACTGTCGACAAGGATGATGTCCGCTGGTGTGTGATCGATCTGCACAACGTCCAGCGGTCGTTCTGATCTGTTCCTTCCCGTCACCGGCGCAAACCTTTGGCGCGCTGCTTTTGCGCCCTCGCGCGCTTTCATGACTTCGCGGGTATCCATCGCATCAAGCCGCCGCTGAACGGTACGGCGCGTCGGCGGCTGAAGCCCCCGCTCACGGCAGGCGCTGCGGATTTCTGACACAACTCGCGCCAGGCTGGGGCGTTCTCGCCGAAGGTAGTATCGAGTAAGATGCTCTTCGATGATGCCTTCGACATCACCGGGCACCATGACCGACCCGTTGCGTCGCCCGCGTTTGCGGGGAACGAGAGCGCTTGTCCGGCCACCCTCTGCTGCAAGCCGTCGGATCCAGCGCCAGACTGTGGTCCTGCTGACGCCAAGCTCCCAGACTGCATCACGTATACCGCTTTCCAAGCTCCCGGTGCCATTGAGATACGCCTGTACAAGCGGTCGAAGGACCGATGCCCGGCGCAGCGCCTCAGCACCAGCATCGCCACAGTCTTCGTCATTACCTTCCATCGCTACCAACCGCCCAACCCCGTGAACCTTGTGTCAGATTTAACGGCAAGAATGTCGGATTTAAAGGCAAGATACCATATTTAATGGCAAAGCCGCCGCATTGATTTTGTTGACTTTCGTATACCGCATTTAAGGGCTACGCGACATGGCCTTAAACATGCGGGCGTGACGCCCTTGGCAAGGGCCTCAAAGATGAGCGGGACGCGGTAATAGACGACGTTGCGCCGTCTCGACAGGCCTTGTGACCCAGGGCACAAGCGATCCATCTCCTGCTGAGGCAGGTCTGACCGGTGATCAGCAGGCTCTCAAGCCGGTCGACCCAGCCCCCGTCGATCAGATGCGTCATGACGACGCGATTGAGGCCCCGCAGTTTGCGCAAGGTGAGATCCTCGACGCTGGCGGTCTGCCGGAGGGTAACGAACTTCAGGCGGGCGGTCAGGCGCTACCCCACGACAGCCATAACCAGTTGCGCACACACCTCGCCGACATTCTCGGAGGCTACAACTTCGCGCGAAGGCTCATGACCCTCGGTGGACTCACGCCTTACGAATACACTTGCAAAATCTGGACATCAGAGACGGATGAATTCATGCTCGATCCTATCTACCAGATGCCGGGGCTGAAAACCTTGCGCAAAGCCGAGAAGTGTTCAGGGGTTGTCGCAAATTTCTGCGACTGACCTTTGAGGCGCCGCAAGACCTGTAAAGGCTCTGGCCCCTAATTCAGAGGCAAGCCGAAGGGGCCAAAACGGTCCGACGTGGCCAAGTTGTCGCTACGGCGTCGGCCTCGGATTGGTCGTGTCTGCTCATCGGCGGTGGGTTTTGATTTGATCATGGTCATTGAGCTGTGATGGCGCGTTCACGCAAGTATCGAACTATGTCCGCAGACTCCGGCATCCAGCGATCCTTCCCCTTGCTCGTGATCCGCAGCACTGGGACGGTGGCGCGCCCGCGCGCCTCCAGCAACTCTTCATAGTAGTTAGGATTATCCCAGACATGACGCAATTCGACATTTGCCTTAGTCTCCCTGATCGCATGCAGGACACGCTGGCAGAAAGGGCATTGAGGATAGTAATAAAGTGCGAGACCAGTTTCGTTCAGGGGGTCAGGCAGGCTCAGCCGTTCGATGAAATGGTCGGCATACATCAGTGGCCAGGGATGGGTCTTGCCGAAACGTGCAAGACGTTCTTCCTCGACCGAGATGAGACACGTTACAATTTCGGCCTTGGACAGATTGCGGCCAAGAATACTGCTCAGGGGTCGCTGTAGAAAGCCCGCATACCAGATCGCCCAATCAGGATCTTCGCCGCCGACCTGAATGAACGCCATCGCATGGGCTTCCCCCGCCTTCTCGAACGCTTCTATCAGCGCCTCGTGTTTGTTCTGCATTCCGTCCCCTCCGGATTTGATAGCGGCCACACTGGCCATGATGTGCGCGCCGTCAATAGACAGGACGCCATGCCCAACGGCCGTTGGGGCTTGGCATCTTCGGCTTCGGTCACCATATTTCACGAATGGCACATACATCCTTTCATGAACACCGCGAACTTGGCGAAATTGTCTGGCAGCGTGACTTCGATGTGGCTCTCTCACTTGCCGCAAAGAAGGATCTTCCAGTCCTCCTGCTGTTTCAGGAGATACCGGGTTGTTCGACCTGCGTGAATTTCGGCCAGGATGTACTGAGCAATCCGCTCTTGGCCGAAGCGATCGAAGAAAACTTCATCGCGCTGGCCATCCACAATAACAAACCCGGCCGGGACGCTGAAATTCTGGCCCGGTTCCGTGAGCCGTCCTGGAACAATCCGGTCATCCACTTTCTCAGGCCCGATGGATCGCCGCTGATCCCCAAGCTGGCCAACCGTTATGACCCGCTGGCGATTCATGACAAGCTTGTATCAGCGCTTGAGGCGATGGGGCGCCAGGTGCCGGAATATCTGCGGCTTTTGCGCGATGATCTTCTGGCCGATTACGGTCTGGCGCGCAGCGTCAACATCGAGACGCCATGTTTCTGGTCGGGCGAAACTTCGCTGGCCCAGCACCCGGCTGTGCTGACAACCGAGGCTGGCTGGATTGGCGACGAAGAAGTGGTCCGCATTGATTACGATCCCGCAAGAGTAGACATGGCGGCCTTGGCGAAATTCGCTGAAACCGAGGGCTTTGAGGTAGGTGAGCCCACGGGTTTCCGCACCGACAAGGCACCGCAATACTATATCAGCAAGTCGCGCTTCGCGCATCTGCCGCTTAGCCGGGCGCAGCGTACGCGGATCAATCTGGCTATCCCCTATCGTGACCGGCCCGAACGATTCCTTAGCCCCCGGCAGGCTGCATGGCTGGCCAAGCCAGACCTGACCACGCTTACCCCGGCATCGACCTATCGCGGCAACTTCCGCGCGGAATGGAAACGGCTGGGCGGTTTGGACAAGGCGGTGGCGGAATAAATCCGCCACCGGCCCAGTCATCCCTGCCAGTCAACCCCACTGGTTAAACCTTGGCAGCCGCTGTCACCCCTTGGATGACAGGCTGGGGTGCCTGCCGAACTTGTTGCGCAAGGCCGACAGGAAACGGTTGCCAAGTTGATCGGCATCGCGCGATGCGAACCGCGCGAAAAGTGCTGCGGCCAGAACCTGCGCCGAAGTGCGCTGGTCAATAGCGGCCTCGACGGTCCAGCGACCTTCGCCACTTTCGGTAACTTCTGCGGAATAAAGATCCAGCGACGGATTTGCCGCCAGCGCATCAGCCCCCAGGTCAAGAAGCCAGGAACTGACCACACTGCCACGCCGCCAGACCTCGGCGATGGCGGCAAGATCAAGGTCATAGCGATAGTCTTCAGCGACGACCTCGTTCTTGGCAGAGGCGAACAGCGCAAAACCTTCGGCCATGGCCTGCATCATGCCATATTCGATCCCGTTATGGATCATCTTCACATAATGGCCCGAACCAGCCTTGCCGCAGTGCAGCCAGCCCTGTTCGCCGGGCGCCTCTGGCCCGCCGTCGCGTGCCGGCGTGCGTTGGGCCGCGTCGATACCCGGTGCCAGCGCGTCCAGAAGCGGCGCAATGCGGGTGACCGCCGCCTGCGTCCCGCCCAGCATCAAGGAATAGCCGCGCGTCAGGCCGAAAACCCCGCCGCTGGTGCCGCAATCAGCCATCAGGATACCACGTTTGGCCAAGCTGCCAGCGCGGGCGACGCTTTCCTTGAAATGGCTGTTGCCGCCGTCCACGATCACATCATCAGGACCGCAGAAGCCCGCCAACTCGTCCAAGACCTGCCCGGTTACTTCGCCAGCAGGCACCATCAGCCAGATCACCCGCGGCGGGGTTAGTGCGGCAACCAAGGCGGGCAGATCGGGCCATGCCGTAGCACCGGTCTCGGCAGCAATCTCTTCGCGCGTTGCGGCGGAATTGGCGAAGATGTGACAATGATGCCCGGCCTTTGACAACCGGCGCACCATATTGCCGCCCATGCGGCCAAGACCAACAAAGCCCAGTTCCATCCAGTTCTCCTCTCGTCATTGTAACGGCGGGACAAGGCCCGCCGGATAAGTTCAGCCGACCTGCACGCCCCGCCAGAAGGCCACACGGCCCTTGATCTCGGCGGCGGCAGACTTGGGGATCGGGTAGAACCAGGCGGCATCGGTATTGGTCTGGCCATCCACGTTCAGCGAGTAATACGAGGCGGTGCCTTTCCAGGGGCACACGCTGTGGCGTTCGCTGGCGACCAGATACTCGGGTTTTACGCTTTCCAGCGGGAAGTAGTGATTTCCTTCGACCACGACCGTGTCATCGCTTTCCGCGACCACCTGCCCGTTCCAGATTGCCTTGACCATGATTTCCTCCGAAAGTCAGGGTGAATGATCCATCACGGCGCGCACGCGCGACCGCAGGGCCGGGATCAGCTCGGCCTCGAACCAGGAGTTTCGGCGCAGGAAGGCATTGTTGCGCCACGAGGGGTGCGGCAGGGGCAGCACATCAGGCCACCACTGCCGCCAGTTGGCGACGGTTGCCGTAACGCCCGCCTCGCGGGTTGCTTGGCCCAGATGCCAGCCCTGGGCATAACCGCCGATGACGATGGTCAGCACGACATGCCCGATCGCCTTCAAAACGTCGGCCCGCCAGGCCTGCGCACAGCGGGGCGGGGGCGGCAGATCGCTGCCTTTGGCGTCATAGCCGGGGAAACAAAACGCCATGGGCACCACGGAAACCCGGTCGCGGTCATAAAATTCTTCCCGCGAAAGCCCCATCCAGTCGCGCAGCCGATCACCCGAACGATCATCGAAAGGTACGCCGGATTCATGCACCCTGAGGCCAGGTGCCTGCCCGACGATCAATATCCGCACGCCGCTGCGAAACCAGACAATAGGGCGTGGTTCGTGATGGGTCGCGGTCTGGGCGAATTCCGCCGCGCACAGGCGACAGATGCGAATCCGGTTGGCAATCTGGGGCTCGTGCGTAGTCATTCCCGATACCTCTGTTCTTTCCAGGGATCGCCATAATTGTGATAGCCAAGCTTTTCCCAATAGCCCTTGTAGTCGAAGGGGCTGAAATGTAGCCCGCGTAACCATTTTGCACTTTTCCAGAAATAGAGGCCGGGCACCACAAGCCGGGCCGGGCCACCGTGGTCTTCCGCCAGCGGCTGCCCCTCGTATTCAGTGGCGACAAAGGCCTTGTCTTCCAGAAGATCGGCCAGTCGCAGGTTGGCGGAATAGCTGCCATCCGCCCTCGCCTGAACATAGGTCGCCTCGGGCCTCGGCCCGACAAGATCGGCCAGCAAGGTAACCGACACTCCCCGCCAGCGCGTGTCCAGCTTGGACCAGCGCGTGACGCAGTGGATATCCACGATAAACTCTTGCTGCGGCAAGGCCATGAGACCCTGCCAATCCAGAGCGACCGGCTGGGCAACATCGCCATCCAGCGTCAGCGACCAGATTTCCTTACCTGCTGTGGTAGGGGTGCCGGCCGTCATCACCGGAAACTTCTGCGTGACCACCTGATTGGGCGGCAGGCGCGGACGCCCGTCCTTTAGATACTCGGTCATCGTCGCGGTCCCTGCTCAAAGCACCTCATCGATTTGCAGCTTTCGGCCGCGGAATTCGCAGGTCTCGCCCGCCCGCTTACCCTCGAGCGCCGCATAGATCGGCGCGGCCTGCGAGATGCCGACAAACTGCTTGCCCTGGCAGATGAACTCTGCGGTCGAGACGCCGATCACCAGATAGCGGTCGCCGATGCGCACTGCCGCGCCTGGAACAACCTCGTCCTTGGGGCCGAAATCCAGCGATTGCAGCGCCGCGATCTTGGCCTGGGCCTCGTGCTCACGGTCGTCGAAGGCCTCGGCCAGATCTGCGGCGGTTTCGGCCTGCGCCTGTTCGTCGTTTTCGACGGGTTCCGAGCGGTCCAGCCGCGCCGAAGCGAGGAAGCGTTCATAAGTCTTGTGGGCCTGCGCAAGCTCGGCCCCGGTCAGAGCCAGCATCGTAGTGCGGAGGTGGGACTTGTCGATCATTTTCATTCCTTTAGTTTGGCTTTCAGTCTGGGATCGGTCTGGACTGCCGTCGCCACCGGAAAGCGCGGCGGGCATGGGGGAGTGACGAGATATGGGCGCTGCTTTGTCGATTGTGATCCTGTTCACGGTCACGACTACTATCGTCCGCATCGCTGGGCTCGTACTGGAACACAGCGGCATCCCGCGGCATGTCGCCAGGCTTCAGGCGGTGTCCGCGCTGACGGGGGCTGGGTTCACCACAAGCGAATCCGAACTCTTGCTGCAAACCCCGGAACGGCGCCATGTGCTGGTCGCTCTGATGGTTACCGGCAGCATCGGGCTCGGCTCTCTGATTGCAACGGTGGTCGTAGGCGCTTTTGGTGTCAGCACGTCGATGACAGGATTGCTCGGGCAGTTGGGCGCGGTCGCCGCTGCCATTATCTATCTGCGCTATGTGCTGCTGACGCCTTGGGCAGACCGGCTGATCTGCAGCTTGGCCTCGCGCTGGCTGTCGCGTACGGGCGCGGGTAAACTGCCGTTCCTTGTGCTTCATCGGTTGGGCGAAGATGCGATGATTGCCGAACATCGGTTGGTTCGCCACCCCCCGGAAAACCCCGCCGACTGGGGCGCAGCGGCCGGTCTGATCCCGGTCGCGCTGCGCAATGCAGACGGAATAGTCCATAACGGATGGAGTGGGCTGGCAGGCGAGGGGCAGAATGTCATCCTTTGCGGCCGACTTGAGGCCCATGCCGCCTTTGCCACGGCCTTTGGGACCCCCATCGAAAACCGGGGGCACTGAAACCACATGGACACCGCCCGCACCACGCCTGGCTTCCTGCATCTGTTGCCACTGAAAGGTGGCGGCGAATGGCTGCACATGTGCATCCGCCACACGGAGACTTCGGGTTATCTGATGGACGAAGCGGCGCTGGACGATCTGATCGTCGATGCGCTGATGGAAGAGGACACCCGCTCGCGTATCAGGGTGCGCGACGAGGGGATCATGGTCCTTCTGAAGGCCATGCATCTGCGCGGAGAGGAAATGGCGCGCCCCGAAGACATGATCTCGATGCGATTGTGGCTGACGCCCCATCGGGTGATCAGCACGCGCGAGGCCGATGTCGATCCGATCGTTGAAATTGCGACGCGCCTGACGAACGACGGCGGTCCCACCACACCAGGTGCCTTTCTGGCCGATCTGGTGGAGGAGCATCTGGATGAGATTGAGACGCAGGTCGAGATGATCGAGGATGACACCACACAGATCGCCCAGATGATCGGCAACCACCAGCTGGAATTCGCCTGCCCGAACATGGCCGATACCGAAACTCGCATCAGCGGCTTTCTGCGGCATCTGGCGCCGCAGCGTCCAGTGCTGGAAACGCTTTCGACCCTGCACCACCCGGTTCTGGACGACCGCAGCCGCGCCCGGCTTGACGATGGGTTGAACCGACTGCTGCGGTATCTTGAAACGCTGCAGAACCTGCGCGAACAGATTGCCATCCTGAACGATCAGGTCAGCCGTATCCAGGACCGTCGGTTGAACCGCTCGTCCTACGCCTTTGCCGCAGCGGCGACGATCTTTCTGCCGCTTGGCTTTGTGACCGGCCTGTTCGGGGTGAATCTGATGGGGCTGCCGTTGGAAGACAGCCCGCAGGGATTCTGGATCCTGACAGCCATTTGCCTTGCGCTCAGCCTTGGGCTGCTGGCGCTGTTTCGTTGGCGTAAATGGCTGTGAAAGGATCTGGCTGATCACAAGGTCCCCCGGGGTGGCTTGCTGTGGTGTTCCACCACTTCGGCCACGATCACATCGTATTCGGTAAAGACATCGGCCTTGCCGCGCTCTTTGGCGTATTTGTGTTCGGGATGGACATCCCATTCTTCAATGGCGTCGAAGCTTTCGAAATAGCCGATCAAGACCTTTTCGCCGTCATCGGCGGTAAAGACCTTGTGGCTGATGTAGCCGTTTAGACCGCGCACAACGGTGACCATACGTGCATAAAGATCATCGAACTCGCCCTGAAAATCCGGGTCGACGCGGTGGCGGAATACCTCGACATGCATCGCCATTCTTACTTTCCTTTCTACATCTGGTTGCGGGTTTGCCCGATGCGACGGGCCAAGGGATTTGCGGTGATACCGTGCATGATGATCGAAAACCCGACAGTCAGTGACACGCAGGCCAGCAGCTCTTCCTCGTTGGGGAAATCGAACTCGGCCATCATCAGCAGAGTGAACAGGATCGAGGCCAGGCCGCGCGGGCCGAACCAGCCCAGAAACAGTTTTTCCCGCAGGGGCAACCCGGTCCCGGTAAGCGAGATCGCGATGGGCAGGATCCGGACAACCGTCAGGAACAACACACCGAGGATAACTGTTGTCACCCCCGCGTGGGCAATACCGTCCGGTAGCAGGAACGCTCCGAAGACAAGAAAGGCGGCCATGGTCAGAAGCTGGCCCACGCCTTCCATGAATTCACCGATGAAATGAATTTCATGGCGATAGGTATTTCCGAAGGTCATCCCGGCGACAAAGGCGGCTACAAAGCCATTTCCACCCAGCAAAGCAGCCGAGACATAGGCCGAAAAGGCCGAAAGGACAAACAGCACAGCCCCCGCCGAGACCTGCATCAGGTTGCGGGTCTGTGACCAGTCCATTGCCTTTGCTGTCGCCCAGCCGGTGACAACACCAGCGAGTACGCCAAAGGTCACCTCGGTCAGCGCCTCGACCGCGAGATGCAGGCCCGACACCGGTTCATGGCCTACCATCGTCGAGGCAAGCGTAGCCCCCAGCACGACAAAGGGTAGTGCCAGCCCGTCGTTCAGCCCGCTTTCGACGTTGATCGTCTGCCCGAGATGTTCGGGAACCTCAGGGTTCGTCACGACCGCCTGTCCCAGTGCCGCGTCCGTGGGGGTCAGAACCGCCGCTGTCAAAAGGGCCATGGCAAGGCTTGTGCCCGGGTTCAGCCCAAAGGCCACCACCGTTCCAAGGGCGACTGTGAGGGGCATACCGACCACCAGCATCCGCGCGGGCAGCGCCCAGTTCATCCGCAACCGACGAAACTGCACGTGGCTCGCATCTGCAAACAGCACAAGGATGAGCGTCACCTCGGCCAGAATAATCTTGCCCTCATGCACGGTGCCGGGCGGCAGGGTAGCCTGCAATGGCCCGCTCAGGGCAAGTCCCAATCCGGTGAAAAGGATCGGCAAGGTCAACACCGTCCGCGACAGCCGCTTGCTGAACAGCGAATAGGCAGCAAAGGCCGCGAGAATGGCCAGCATCTCAATCAATGGTCACGGCCTCCCGCCGAAGACTTGCGAAACGGGCCCGCAAGAGGGCCAGCTTGGGTTCGATATAGGCCTCGCAGAACGGGCCTCCGCGGTTGTGGTCGTAGTAGTTGCGGAACCGTTCATCCGATGGCTTGAAGGCCCGGAACGGCAGGACTGAGGTCACGAACACACTGTCGGTCTGCGCCGCAAGATCGGCGAGGATCCGGCGGGCGGCGGCGGCATCGGTTTCCTCCCTTGCATAGATCGCGCTGCGATATTTCCCGCGCATCTTGTGATTTGACATGCTGGCATGTGTCGCCAGATGGACCGCGATCAGATCGTCAAATCCGATCTGGTCCGGATCCCATGTGACGCTCACCGCCTCGGAAAAGGTCTCCTGCGGCGGATCGGCGGCAATAAAGCCCTGGGCGACCCTGGCCACCCCCCGCAGTGATTGGAACACCGCCTCGGTGCACCAATGGCAACCGCCTCCGAACCCTGCACTGGCCATTGTCAATCACACCTCGACTGGAACTGCACCCTGGGCCAGCTTGAGCCGGGTCCAGAGGTTCATGTTGATCACGACCGCGGCGATCTCGGCTATGGCAGTCTGGTCAAAATGTGTGGTCAGGGCGGCATGGCGGGCGGGAAAGACGGTCAGATCATAGGCTGTCAGCGCCTCAGCATAGGCCAGCGCGCAGCGCTCAGCGTCCGAAAACATCGTACTTTCCCGCCAGGAGGCCAGATGAGCCACTTTTTCGAGGCCAATACCGCGTTCCTGAGCGGCCTTGGTATGCAGGATCAGGCAGTAAGAGCAGGGGTTCATCTGCGCGACCCGAAGCCGCAGGAGTTGGGCCAGTTGCGCGTCGATCGACATATCGGCGGTATATCCGACCGAGGCCGCCATCTGCTTGGCAATCCCGTGAAATTCGATCAGGTCCGGATCAAAGCGGGTGTTCTCAAAATTGACAGTCATCACAACCTCCGAGGGCAAATTTTTGTCGCCACTCCGGGCGACTGGCGGCGATCTTCCGCAGGAAAGGACAAGTCAGCCGGATTTCATGCGGGCGGTACTGCACCAAATCGAAAACTTCGGTCGCAAAGCGGGTTCCTAGACCCGTGCCCCGCAACGAAGGGTCAGTTTCGATATGGCCCAACACCATGCGATCCCCCTGCCAGTGGTAGCTGACAAAGGCATCGCTGGGCGTCATGTGGCGGACAAAGCGGTGGCCGCGTTCGTCATGGACAAGCCCAGGATCATATAGCCCGGCGCGCGCAAGTTCCTTGTCCAATTTGGGCAAAGTCGGATTGCGCACCTTACGGCCCTTGATCTGAAAGGTGGGAAACTTGTCCGCACTTCCCGCCAACTCCGTCAGACGCCGCGCGGCATCTGGATCCTTGTCCACCTCGGCAAGTTCGTAGTCGAGTCCACGTTCGGCCAAGGCGGCCTGATAGAATCGCGTCTTGTGGCAGCGGTCCTCGCCGAAAAGCGTGATATCAGCCATCTGTGGCCTCAAGGGGCTTCAATCCGGCAAGGATCGTAGGCAAGAATTCCGCCACCGTGGGATGAACCGGCAGGGCCTGCTGCATGATCCGGTAGCTTGCGCCGGTCGCCATGAAATTCGTCAGCGCGGCGATGATCTCGTCGCCGGCAAATCCAAAGACGGTTGCGCCCAAGAACCGTTCGCTTTCGGCATCGACGATCAGCCGGATCAGGCCGATCGTCTCGCCCTCTTCCTTCGCACGGCTTACCCGCTCCATGGGCAGGTCGGAGATCAGGATGCGTTGTCCGTTGGCCACCAGCGCCTGCGCCTCAGCCCGGGTCAGCCCGACCCGACCGAGCGGTGGATCGGTGAACATGGCGTAGGTTGTAATGCGGGCGTCCGCGCCCTGCCACTGGTGCAGGTCGGTCAGCCCGTCGCGGTGGGCCAGCACGATTTCATGGTCGTGATAGGAGGTATGGGTAAAAGCGCCGCGCCGATTGATGTCGCCCAAGGCCCAGATGCCCGGCACCTCGGTCCTCAGTTGCGCATCGGTGACGATATACCCGCGCTTGTCGGCGGTCAGCCCGACCGAGGCGAGGTTCAGCTCATCGGTATTCGGCACCCGGCCGGTGGCAAACAGGATATGGCTGCCGGAAAGCTCCGTGCCATCCTCCAGCGTGACCATAACACCGCGCATCGATTTGCCAACCGAGTCTACGGGCGCGTTCAAGCGCAGGTCGATGCCCTCGGCGCGCATGATATCGGCGATGATGCCAGACACATCGGCATCTTCCCGCTCGGCCAGACGGTCAGCGCGGTGCAGGATGGTGACCTGAGATCCCAGACGCCGGAAGATCTGGCCAAGTTCCAGCCCAATATAGGATCCACCCACCACGATCAGATGGTCGGGCCTTTCAGTCAGCGCCAGAAGACTGGCATTGTTCAACGGTATGATGGTGTCGATCCCCGGAACCGGGGGCAGAAAGGGCCTTGTGCCGGTGTTCAGATAGACCTGGCGTGCCAGCAACCCCTGATCGCCAACCATGACACGGAAGCGGCCATCCACCTCGCGCCCGGCAAAGCGGCCCCAGCCCTGGACGAGCGTGATACCTTCGGTACCCTCAAGCCAACTGGTCAAGCCCTCTCGCGCGGCGTCCGAACGCGCTCGCATCCGCTCCATAGCGGCTAGAAAGTCAACCTCGATCTGCCCAGTTGTGACGGCAAAATCCGCGGCCCGCCGCGCCAGATGGGCAACACGCGCAGATTTGCGGAGGGTCTTGGTGGGCGTGCAGCCGGTGTTTACACAGGTTCCGCCAAGGCGGTCACCTTCAATAAGGGCAACTTTATCTCCGCGTCGTGCGAGACCCACCGCAAGAGACGGCGCTGCCTGCCCCGACCCGATGATGATACTATCAAATTCCAGCATTCGCGTTCTGTCCCCTGTTTGTCCTGTCGTGACTCTTTTGCGTGTCTATGCCGGATCGACGCCGTGGTAGGGAACGCGCTGCAGCCGGTCATCCTTCAGCACCTTGGTCACCAGCCAGACATATTCCTCGGCGGCTGTGTCATAGCCCAGCATTGTAAAGCCTTGGCCGAAGGGGCATGGTGGGAAATCCGGATAACCCACGCGAAGCACATAGCGTCCCGGGTCCACGTTGAATTCGGCCTTACGCACCTTGCGAACGCCATAGCGCAAATCTTCAGCCTCTGATCCCTCGGCACTCGACGCGGCTACCCCGGTTCGCAGCTTGTCGATCAAAGCCTGCGGGGCGCCCTCGCCCTCAAGGTCCAGCGCATCGACCAGAAACCCGCGGGCCAAGCCATTACCCACATCAAGCGCATAGATGTTCGAGGCATCCCCCGATCCGGCCTCGGTCTCGAACCGCAGCTTGGTCACGACGGTGACAGTTGCCGGCTCGACTGGAAGTCCAGTGCTGACGTCCACAAGCTTGCCTTCCTGGATGCGGAAGTCATGCGTGAACCCCATTTCTGACAGCTCGCTCAGCGCCGCGACGGCATCTTTCGCTTCGATTTTCAATGTCTTCCTCCTCTCGTGTCTATTTCTTGGCTCGGCAGAACAGGTCTGGTGTCAGGTGCCACAATAGGTGGTGAATTTCCCGAAACTTACAGGTGCGGGGCGGGCGTAGTCCTCGGCACCCGACTGTTCGGTGAACGGCTCGGACAAAAGCCCGAGCAGACGGTCGAATGGGGCCATGTCGCCCCCCACGGCCGCCGATAATGCTGCATCGACTAGGTGATTGCGTGGTTGTCGCGTTGCCCTTTAATCTGAGA
>NZ_VCBQ01000068.1:0-26445 GCF_006386455.1 Paracoccus sp. FO-3
GTGACCGAGGTCACGATCGTATAGAGAGCCAGGGCCATCAGCGTCGGGGCGGCGACCAGAGTCGGATTGTCCGCTGTCATGATTGCGGCCTGAGGAAACGGCTGACCATGGTGGTGATCAGCTTGCGGCTTTCCCCGAAATCAAGCCCCTCGGTCATCAGGGGCAGCATGGGGGCCGCGTCCAGCACCGCGACCAGAACCGCGCTGGTATGGCGCGGATCGAGGCTTGGGTCGACCTCGCCACGCGCCTGACCGGCGGCCAGAGCGGCGGTCAGCAGATCGCGGATACCGTCGGTATTGTCCTTCAGAATGGCATGGATTGTTGATTTTCACCCAGAACTGAGCCGGGTTTTCCATCGAGAATTGAGCCACCTCTGACTATGGATTGAGGGTCAAGCTGGGGTCAAGGCATGTGACGTCCCCTCCTTTTTCTGGGCTGCTGCGGCTGAACTGGCCTTGAAGCGGAAGCTGTCGTTTCCGGTCTCCAGGATGTGGCAGCGATGAGTAAGCCGGTCGAGCAGCGCGGTGGTCATCTTGGCATCGCCGAAGACCGTCGCCCATTCGCTGAAGCTGAGATTGGTGGTGATAACGACGCTGGTGCGTTCGTAAAGCTTGCTCAGCAGATGGAAGAGCAATGCACCGCCGGAGGCGCTGAAGGGCAGGTATCCCAGTTCGTCGAGGATCACGAGGTCGAGGCGGGTCAGGCTTTCGGCGACCTGCCCGGCCTTGCCCCTGGCTTTCTCCTGTTCGAGGGTGTTGACCAGTTCTATGGTCGAGAAGAAGCGAACCTTTCGGCGGTGATGCTCGATGGCTTGGATGCCGAGTGCGGTCGCGACATGGGTCTTGCCGGTGCCCGGCCCGCCGATCAGCACGATATTTTCGGCGCCGCTCATGAACTCGCAGCGGTGCAACTGGCGCACCGTCGCCTCATTCACCTCGCTGGCCGAGAAGTCGAAGCCCGCCAGATCCTTGTAGGCAGGGAAACGCGCGGCTTTCATGTGATAGGCGATGGAACGGACTTCACGCTCAGCCAATTCGGCCTTCAGCAGCTGCGACAAGATCGGGATGGCGGCTTCAAAGGCCGGGGCGCCTTGCTCGATCAGATCAGTGACAGCCTGCGCCATGCCATGCATCTTCAGGCTGCGAAGCATGATGACGATGGCGCCGCTGGCGGGATCATGACGCATGGCGGCCTCCGGCGATTTGGGTGCGCAACCCGTCATAGCGCTCGACATTGGCCTTGGGCTCACGGCGCAGGGCCAGCGCGTGTGGCGTATCCAGCGGCGGTCCCCCCACCACCTTGCCGTCGACCAGCCGGTGCAGCAGGTTCAGGACATGGGTCTTGGTGGGCACGCCCTCGGCCAGGGCCAGTTCCACGGCGGTGAGCACGGCTTGCTCATCGTGATGGAGCACTAGAGCGAGGACATCGACCATCTCGCGATCACCACCGGGCTTGCGTAACATGTGCTCCTGCAACTGCCGGAAAGCCGGCGGCAATTCCAGGAAGGGCGCGCCATTCCGAAGCGCCCCGGGCTTGCGTTGCACGACCGCCAGGTAATGTCGCCAGTCATAGATCGTTCGCGGTGGTAGCTGGTGGCTGCGCTCGATGATCCGCCGGTGTTCGCACAGGATGTTGCCCTCGGCCGCCACGACCAGCCGGTCCGGATAAATCCGCAGGCTGACAGGCCGGTTCGCAAAGGGTGCCGGAACGCTGTAGCGATTGCGCTCGAAGCTGATCAGGCAGGTGGGCGAGACGCGCTTGCTCTGCTCGACGAAGCCATCAAAGGCTGTGGGCAACGGCATCAAGCTCGCCCGCTCCTCGCCCCAGACATCGGCGATCGAGCCCGGCAAGGTGCCGTGTGCCGTCTCGCGCCACAGGTCCTGACAGCGCTGCTCCAGCCAGACATTCAGCGCGGCAAGGTCGGGAAAGTCCGGCATCGCTTGCAAGATCTGGTGGCGGGAATCCCGGACGTTCTTCTCGACCTGCCCCTTCTCCCACCCTGCCGCCGGATTGCAGAATTCCGGCTCAAAGACATAATGGTTTGCCATCGCGAGGAAGCGGATGTTGATCTGCCGTTCCTTGCCGCGGCCGACGCGATCCACCGCCGTCCGCATATTGTCGTAGATCCCGCGACCGGGCACACCGCCGAAGACGCGGAAGCCATGCCAATGGGCATCGAACAGCATCTCGTGTGTCTGCAAGAGATAGGCGCGAACCAGAAAGGCGCGGCTGTGCGCCAGCTTGATATGGGCCATCTGCAGCTTCGTGCGCTCGCCGCCCAGAACGGCAAAGTCCTCGCTCCAGTCGAACTGGAAGGCTTCGCCTGGGCGGAAAGACAGCGGAACGAAGGTTCCGCGCCCCGTGGTCTGCTGCTCACGCTGCCGATCTGCCCGCCATTGCCGTGCAAAGGCTGCAACCCGGCCGTAAGAGCCGGTGAAGCCGAGCGCCTCAAGATCGGCATGCAATTGCTTCAGCGTCCGCCGCTGCTTGCGCGACTTCCCGGCCTCGGTCTTCAGCCAGCCGGCCAGCTTCTCGGCGAAGGGGTCAAGCTTGCTCGGCCGCTCCGGCGTGGCAAAGGTCGGCTCGATCGTGCCCGCCGCAAGATGCTTCGTCACGGTATTCCGTGACAGTCCCGTGCGCCGCGCAATCTCGCGGATCGACAGATTCTGCCGCAAATGCATTCGTCGGATGATGTTCAAAAGTCCCATGTGGATCACTCCGTTGCCCCCGCCGCTCACTGCGTTGGGGAAAGGTTCACATGGCTCAATTCTCAGTGAAAATTATGCGCCTACCCGGCTCAGTTCTGGGTGAAAATCAACAGTCGGTCCGATGGTTGCGACTATCGGGCGCTGGCAGCTTCGCTCAGCGTCCGTGAAGCTATCGGCAGAACCACGATCGCCTCAAAGCCGGACGAGCTTTCCGGCCTTGGCGATTGCAAGGTGAGCTTTGACGAAATCCGATCGGCAATGCTCGCGGCGATGGCAAGGCCAAGCCCGCTGCCTTCCGTTCCGGCTGTCTCCCTCTCAAAACGGCGGGTCAGCCGGCCAAGTGCTTCTGTCGGCACGACGGGGCCTTCATTGGCGACGCTGAACGTGCCGTCCGCGCTGAGGCTTACCGTGATTGGTTTGTCGGATGCGCCGTGCCGCAGGGCGTTCTCAATGAGGTTGCGGCCGATGATGCCAAACGCATCGGGGTCGAGGTCGGACATTACCGGGTGCTCCGGCAGGGCGAGCGCGATCCGGTTCGGCGCTGTCCTCTCGATATCGTCCACGACCAGACGGGCGGTGATGCGAAGATCGGATAGATGATCGAGCCGCAACCGCCCTCCTTCTGCTCGGGCCAGTTGCAGAAGCCGTTCCGCGGTCCGGGCCAGCCGCTTCAACGAGGCCTCGATCTCGGCAGCCCTGTGGCCGGCACCGGTATCTTTCGTTTCCACCTGTATCCGCTGGGCCTGCGCGATTGCGCCTGCCAGCGGTGTTCGCAATTCATGCGCTGCGTTGGCGGCGAAGGTGCGTTCGGCCTCGAATGTGGATTTGAGTTGCGCCAGAAGCACATTGATCGCCGTCCCCACCGGGGCGGCCTCGACGGGAAGATCGTCGCAGGCGACGGGGGCGAGGTCGCGCGGCGAACGCGCGGCCAGCCGGTCGCGATAGCGGCGCAACGGGGCCAGACCCGAGCGGACAGTCAATACGATCGCCAACAGTGCGGCAGGGATGAATACCAGCAGCGGCAACCCCAGGCCCGCCCAGACATCGCGTGCCGCCGCCGCGCGATGGGCAAGCGGCTCGGCGACCGTGAGGCGGATCGTGCCTTGCAGGGCGTCCTCGCCATACAGGCGATGGGTTGCGGTCGTGCGAAAGCCCGGCCCGTCCCATTCAGGGAAGATGGCGGGATCGGCCTCATGCGATTGCAGAAGAATTCGCCCTTCGTCATCGCGCACGATATAGGTGAGGAATTCGTCGTGGTCGCGCAGGTCGGCAAGGTGCTGCGTCACACCTTCCTCCTCACGTCCGACGATCTCGACAGCGGCCAGCGGCAGCAGGCGCTGCGCCGCTTCCTGTAGCGACGAGTCGAAGATCCTGTCCATCTCGTGCCGCAGCATGACCGCCGTGACGGCGGCGGCCGCGATCCACAGAAGTGTCAGAAGGATACCCAGCGACACCCCCAACCGCATCTGAAGGCTGCGTGGCATCGTCATGGCGAACCCAGCCGGTAGCCCAACCCGCGCTCGGTCTCGATCACCTCGGCGCCCAGCTTCTTGCGCAGCCGGCTGACATGGACCTCGATGGTGTTGCTTTCCACCTCCGTATCGAAGGCATAAAGCTTTTCCTCAAGCTGTGCCTTGGACAGAAGCTGCCCCGGGCGGGTGAGGAACGCCTCGAACAGCGCCCATTCACGTGCGGTGAGCTGCACGGGCCGGCCGTCGCGGCGGATGCTGCGGCAGGCAAGGTCGACGGCAAGCGTGCCGTGGACGATGATCGGGTTGGGATTGCCGCTATAGCGCCGCGCGACCGAGCCGATGCGCGCGGAAAGCTCGGCCAGATCGAAGGGCTTCACCAGATAGTCGTCGGCACCGGCGTTCAAACCTTCGATCCGGTCCGAAATCTGGTCCAGCGCGGTCAGGATGATCACCGGCGTCACGTCGCCGCTGGTGCGCAGCGACCGAAGGAAGGTGATGCCGCGTCCGTCGGGCAGCATGAGGTCCAGCAATACCAGATCATAGCCGGTGCCGGCCATCGCATCGCCGGCCGCGTCCAGACGCGTGACCCAATCCACCGACTGGCCACCCGCGGCAATCTGGTCCCGCACGGCGGCACCCAGAACGGTATCATCCTCGATCAGCAGGATCCGCATGATCTTCCTACTCGTTTGCCTTTGGCCATTATGGCGATCCAGGCTGACGCAAAGCTGATGGCGGGACACCCCGGGCTTCAGCATCCCGTCAGGTTCGTGGCGCAGAATGTCATCCAATGGCCGTTATACGGAGTGTGGTCCATGAAGAGATCGCTGACAATTCTGACCTTTCTCGCGGCCCTTCCGTCCGGGGCTGCACTTGCCGGCGACGACTGTGCCGTGCCGCTGGCAGACTGGCAGCCAAGAAGCGCGGTAGTGCGGCTCGCGGAAGAAAACGGATGGGTGGTGCGGCGCATCAAAATCGACGACGGCTGCTACGAGATAAAAGGCACAGACCGGGAAGGACGCCGCATCGAGGTGACGGTCGATCCTGGCACGCTTCAGGTGATCGAGATCGAATACAAGGACGGAGATGATCGGCGCTCCCGTGAGGGCAGAGAGCACAAACATGACTGAGATGATGAAGGGTGACGGCATTCAGGACGTCGCCGATACTACGCGCACGGTGCTGGTCTGGGATCCGTTGGTGCGCAGCTCTCACTGGGGTCTGGTTGCCGCCTTTGCAGTGGCATGGCTCGCGGCGGACGAGGTGCAGCCGCTTCACGAGGCGGCCGGTTACGCGGTGGCGGCGTTGCTTGCCCTCCGCCTGATCTGGGGTTTCGTTGGCAGCCGTCATGCCCGTTTCACGCAATTCGTGCGTGGCCCCGCCGCGACGCTGGCTTATCTCGGGGACATGCTGCACGGGCGCGAGCGACGCCATCTCGGGCACAACCCGGCCGGCGCCGCGATGATCGTGGCACTCATGGTCACGCTTTCCGGCACCGCGCTGAGCGGCTTGCTGCTCGAACAATCGATCGAGGAAGCCCGGGCCGTGACGGTTGCGGGCGAGCACGGAAACCGGGAAGTCAGAGGGGACAAGACCTTGAAGGAGGTGCATGAAATGCTGGCCAACATGGCTCTGGTTCTCGTGGCCTTGCATGTTGGGGGTGTGGCCGTCACCTCATGGCGCCATCGGGAGAACCTGCCCCGTGCCATGGTCACGGGCCGAAAGCGCCCTCCCGGCACAAATGACGTGACCTGATCGTTACGTATTCCCGCTGTTCTGGCCCCGCCTGTTTGGCGGGGCCTGTTTGTTTTGTGCAACCGCTGCGGTTCGTCGCGGCAGGCTGACGAGAAGCTGACGCAGGTTTTCCGCGGCGATCAGGATCACGTCAGCCGCCCCCTCCAGATTGGTTTCATCAGGCAACCAAGGCTGAGGAGCATAGCCATGAAAACCATCCTGACCGCCACCGCATTGGCCCTCGCGATCCCCGCCGGGGCCGCGTTCGCTGGTGAGAAATGCAACGTGCCGACCGAGAACATGCAATCGTGGGAAGCTCTCATTCAAGTGACCGACGAGTTCGGTTGGACCATCTCGAAAATGGAACTCGACGACGGCTGCTACGAACTGAACGTCATCGACCAGGGCGGCAACAGCCTGAAGATGACCGTCGATCCCGGAACGCTCGAGGTGATCGACGGCAAGGTCAAACGCTGGAGCGACGGCACCAAGCCCGAGAAGCGCAACTGATGGCTGCAAGGGTCCACCTCATCATCGAGGTGGATCTCTTTCCACACGGGCGTTCGCCTCGGCCATAGCCGGGAAAGGGCCCCCGAGATGATCGTAAAGGACATTCGAACCATGAAAACTCTATTGATCGCCGTAGCCGCTCTCGCGGCATTGCCTGCGGCGGGGGCGATGGCAGGTGACGACTGCCATGTGGGGCACGAGGCCTGGCAACCACGCGAAGCGGTAATGCAGGCGGCAACCGGCCTCGGTTGGCATGTTGAGAAGATCGAGGCGGACGACGGCTGCTGGGAGGTCAAGGGACGCGATGCCCAGGGCCGTCGCATCAAGGCCAAACTGGATCCCGCGACGTTGCAGGTCGTCAAATTGCGCCACAGGGATGGCCAGCAGATCCCCGAGCGGGATCGCGGCAATGCACCCACCGTCGCTCCGTCGGCACCCCCCTCCAATCCGCTGTTCCAGAACGGCACCCCGCCCGTTGTGCGGGTGAACTGATATATCAGGCAGAAGAGAGCAGAGTCATGAAATCCATCCTTGCAGCACTCGCGCTGACTTCGACCTTGGTGGCGCCCAGCCTTGCCATGGCCCGGCCGGTTACCCTCACCACCACCCTGAACACGTACGGTGGCGATGGTGCCTATCTCGTCCTCTACGTCACGGATGCGCAGGGGGCGTATGCCGGAACCCTGTGGATGGCCGGCGGCAAGTCGAAGTATTACGAACATCTCAGCGACTGGTATCGCGCCACCGGCGGCGACCTGGCGCAGGTCGACGGCATCACCGGCGCCAGTGTCGGCGCGGGCCGGTCACTCGAAATCACCCTCGACCTTGCCGATGCGCTGTTCGATGCGGGCTATACGCTGCATGTCGACGCCGCCGTCGAGGACATGCGCGACAGCCCGAAGGACATCGCCGTGCCGCTGACGACGGCAGGAGCGGGAAAGCCTGCGCCCGGCCGCAGGTATGTCGCCAGCCTCCGCTACGACATGTGAGGCAACGCCATGATCCGCACGCTGCATCGCTGGCCGGGTCTGCTGGCCCTCATTCTCGTCATGGCCCTTGCGTTGAGCGGCGCGGCGCTCTCGGTCTTTCCCGCGGCCGAGCGGCTTTCCACGCCGCAGGCCGAGGCCGGGCTGACCGTCGCCGATCTCGCAGGACGTATCCTGGCTGCCTATCCGGGGGTGGAGCAGATCCGGCGCGCGCCGTCGGGCCGGATCACCGCGTTCTGGTTCGACGACGGCACGCCCGGCGCGGCGGTAATCGACCCGGCGACCGGCAAGGGCATCGCCAGCGCCGATCCCGATCCGGTCAAACGCTGGTTGACCAACCTTCACCGTTCGCTGTTCCTGGGCGATGCCGGTCGTATCGCCATGGCCATTGGCGCCGTGGCGATGCTGATCCTGTCGGTCTCCGGCGCGATGCTGGTCGCGCGGCGCATGGGCGGCTGGCGGCGCTGGTTCGCCCCTTTGCGCGGGCCGGCGTCGAGCCGCATCCATACCGGGATCGCCCGCGTGGCGGTCGCGGGGCTGGTTTTGTCCTCAGCGACTGCACTGTGGATGGCCGCCTCGACCTTCGATCTTCTGCCGGATGGAGCCGCACCGCCGACCTTTCCGACTGAGGTCAGCGGAAGCACTGGGGTCTCGCTTGCTGCGATGGAGCCGCTCTCCGTGATTGCTGTCACGGAGTTGCGCGAGCTGAGCTTTCCCTATCCTGGCGACGCCACAGACTCCTTCACTCTGAAGACGGATCGCGGCACCGGCTATCTCGATCAGGGGACGGGTGAGCTTCTGGCCTGGGCCGAGCTGACGATGTGGGAACGGATATCTGAAACCATCTACATGCTGCATACCGGGCAAGGGGCCGCATCTCTCGGCCTCGTGCTGGGTGTGCTGGCGCTCGGCGTGCCGGCAATGGGGGTGAGTGGTCTTGTGCTCTGGTTCGCGGGGCGGCGGTCAAGGCCGCGTCTCCGTGGCAATCATCCTGCAAAAGGCGCTGCGACCATCCTGCTGGTGGGCTCGGAGGGCGGCAGCACCTGGGGTTTCGCTGCGACGCTCCAACATGCGCTGACCACGGCGGGCCAGCATGTTCATGTCGCGCCCATGTCCGGTTTCGAGCCGGCACGCTATCCGCAGGCCGAACGGTTCGTCATTCTCGCCGCCACCTGGGGCGAGGGACAGGCTCCCGCCACGGCGAAGGGGTTCATTGAACGCCTCGCGGCGCTGGAATCCGTCCCTGAGGCCCCCCTTGCCGTGCTTGGTTTCGGCGATCGCAGCTTTCCCGCGTTCTGCGCGTTCGCCGATGAAGTCGCGAGTCGGGCTGCTGCCAAAGGCTGGGCGCAATTGATGCCCTTCGACACGGTCGATCGCCAGTCGCCGCAGGATTTCGCCCGCTGGGGCCGCGCCCTGGGGGCGGCGCTGGGGATCGAGCTTACGCTCGAAAATGTGCCAACCCCGCCGGTGACGGGGCGGCTCACCCTGATCTCGCGCCGTGATTACGGGGCGGAGGTGCAGGCGCCGACCACGATTCTGCGCTTTGCCCTACCCGAGGCGACGTTTTTGCAACGGCTGACAGCTCGGGGGTTTGGCCGGTTTCAAGCCGGTGATCTCCTCGGCGTTCTGCCCGAGGGTGCGGACCTGCCGCGCTTCTACTCGCTGGCGTCCGGACGGCGCGACGGATTCGTCGAGATCGTGGTGCGCAAGCATCCTGGCGGCCTCTGCTCGGGTCAGCTTCTGGCGCTGGAGCCGGGCCAGGCGATCCGCGCATTCGTCCGGCACAATCCGGCTTTCCATGCCGCAGCAGGACGCTCGCCGCTGATCCTGATCGGCGCCGGCACCGGCATCGGCCCGCTTGCGGGCTTCATCCGGGGCAACAGCCGCAAGCGGCTCATCCATCTGGCCTTCGGGATGCGCCACCCCGCAAGCGATTTCCTGTATCGCGACGATCTGGCCGGCTGGCAGGTCGATGGCCGTCTGGCGCGATTGACCACCGCGAACTCGCGCGGGGCAAAGCCGCGCCATGTCCAAGACGCGCTGCGGGCCGAGAGCGCTGACCTGATCCGGCTGGTACACGAAGGCGCGCGCATCATGGTCTGCGGCGGGCGCGACATGGCCTCGGGCGTGGCCGAGGCGCTGACCGACATCCTCGCGCCGACGGGTCTTACCCCGCTCGCGCTGAAAGCGGAGGGGCGCTATGCCGAAGATATCTACTGACCCGGGCCGCCACGCGCTGAACGGCCCGACCATGGGCACGCGCTGGTCGGCGCTTTTCCACGCCGATGCCGGGCTGGACCCCGCCCCGGTGCAAGCTGCCCTGCAAGCGGCCGTGGCGGAGGTCGATGCCGCGATGTCGACATGGCAACCCGACAGCGACTTGATGCGCCTGAACCGGGCGCCCGCAGGCGCCTGGGTGGCCGTTCCTGCCGGCTTGGCCGAGGTGCTGGACCTCGGGCTGCGGATCGGGGCTGTATCGGGCGGTGCTTTCAACATCGGCATGGGCGATGCGGTGCGCGCCTGGGGTTTCGGCCCCGAGGAGGCCGATGCCGGAGCCATCCGTGCGACCAGGGTAACCACGCACCCGCCCGCGCATGAGGTGCTGGAGATCGACCGCGCGGCCGGGTTGGCGCGAAAACATGCACCCATCACGCTCGACTTGAACGGCATCGCCAAGGGCTACGGCGTCGACAGGTTGGCCGAAATGTTGCAGGGCTTCGGCATCACCGGGTTCCTTGTCGGCATCGACGGCGAGATGCGGGCCTCCGGGCTGCGGCCCGACGGCATGCCCTGGACCGTCGCCGTCGAGGCGCCCGATCCCGAACGCCGCGCGCCCCAATCGGTCCTCATGCTGCAAGATGCCGCCGTCGCCACCTCGGGCGATTACCGGCATCATGTCACCGTTCAGGGCCAGCGTCTGTCGCATACGATGGACCCGGCGACGGGCGGCCCGCTGCGGTCGTCGCCGACCTCGGTCACGGTCGTCACGGGCAGCTGCGCCGAGGCCGATGCCTGGGCAACCACGCTGATGGTGCAAGGTCCGCAGGCGGGCGGCGAACTCGCTGCGCGCCTTTCCCTTGATGCGCTGTTTCTTGTGCGCGAGGCAGGCGGCATCCGGACCCATGCCGTAGGGGCGCTGTTCGACAGCCCAAGGTATCGGCGGCAGGCCGCGAGGGACTGGTTCGTGCCTGAGGTCTGTCCATTCGCGCAATAGATCTTTGCAGATTTCGTCAATTCTCGTGCGAAAACGGACAGCCTATGTCTATCCCAAGCCCGGCGGCGTCTGTCGATGCCCGCCGCGGCCAGAACCACTTGGCAGATACAGGAGATCACTATGCGGACTGTAAAATCGTTCACCACCGTCGCTGTCGCTCTCGCCCTCGCGCTGGGGTCAGCTGGCATTGCCGCCGCGCAATCCCATGATCATGACAGCCATAGCGCGGGGGCTATCGAGATCACGCTGAACGATGGCGCCAAATGGCAGGGCGATCAGAACATGATCACCGGCATGACCGCGATTCACGGAACCATGGCCGCGAACCTGGACGCGATCCACAACGGCACCCTGCCTGCCGATGCCGCGAATGGGGTCGCTGCCGATGTCCAGAAGCAGGTTGATTTCATGGTCGAGAACTGTGTGCTGGAACCCGAGGTAGACGAGCAGTTCCATATCGTCCTTGGTGAGGTGATGACCGGCATCTCGGCATTGGAGGCCGGCGAGGTCGAGACTGGCGCGGTGACGATCGTTCAGGCGTTGAACGCCTATGGCGAGCATTTCGAGCATCCGGGCTGGCAGATGATCGACTGACGCCATGGGCGCAGGCATGGGCCGGCGCGGGCGTCACGCCTGCGCCGGCCTTGTCTTGCACGGGCAGCGCCCCTCCAGCAGGTCGGCATCGGCCGTCAGGGCCGTCGCCATGAAGTCCAGAAACAGGCGGATGCGCGCGGTCTGGCGCAGATCCTCGTGAATCAGCAACCACAGGTCCAGCATGAAGTCCTCGGGCAGCGCGGCGGCGCGGATCAAGCTGGGGTCGCAATCAGCGATCACGCAAGGCAAGGCAGCGAGTCCGATCCCCGCCTTCGCACCGGCATGGGCGGCGATGATCGAGTTTGTCCGGTAAACCTGTCGCGCATCCGGCCACCAGCGGGCCAGATTGCGGCTGAGCGGGCCATGCGCAGAGCCGTATCCGATCCAGTCACCCTCGGCAGGATCGCCCAGCGGCCGGTCCGCCGCGGTATAGGCGGCAAAGGCCAACCGCCCGACCCGCCGCCCGATCAGCGTCTCCTGTCCCGGATTGCCGATGCGCAGGGCCACGTCCGCCTCGCGCCGGGTCAGGTCCAGCACCCTATCCGCCACCACCACCTCGATCTCGATCTCGGGCCATTCGGCGCGGAAGGCGGCGACATGGCGGGGCAGCACACCCACCGCCAGCAGGTCGGTCGTGGTGATGCGGATCGTCCCAGTGGGCCGCTGGTCCTGTCCGGTAACCTTCAGCGCCAGCGCGGTGATTTCTTCCTCGATGCGGATGACGGAATCGCGCATCTCCTCGCCAGCCTGGGTCAGAGCATAGCCGCCGGGCAGCCGGTCGAACAGCCGCACCCGCAACCGCGCCTCGAACGCGCCGATGCGGCGAAAGACGGTGGAATGGGTAACGCCAAGGCTGCGCGCCGCTCCTGAAAGCGACCCCGCCCGCGCCACGGCCAGAAACAACCGCAGATCGTCCCAATCCTGCGCCTGTGCATTCATGCAATGATCCCTTGTCGAAATTGCCACTCCTGATCCTGAAAGAACAGCATATCTTGAGGTCACAAGCAATGACCGCCCCACCGGACGGCGACATGAAAGGAACCAGCCATGACCAAGACCATCCTGCGCAGCGACGAATTTTCCTGCCCCTCCTGCGTCACCAAGATCGAAAAGGCGCTGGCGGCAACTCCCGGCGTGACCGCCGCCAAGGTGCATTTCAACACCGGCCGCATCGAGGTCGAGCATGACCCCGCATCCGCCCCGGTCGAGGCCCTTGTCTCGGTGGTGAAATCCACCGGCTACGAGGCCCGCCCCGCCGCATTCTGACCGATCCCTTCCAGTCCGGCCGTGCCTGCCCGCGCGGCCGGGCCTTCACATCATGAGGCCCCGCATGTTGACCCCTATCCTGACAATCCTTCGCCAGCCGGCCAGCCGCAGGAAGTGGCTGACCATCATCAGCAGCAGCCTGATCGTGCTGGGCCTGATCGCCCTTTACGGGTTCGGCCTGCGTGGGCTCTGGGCGGCATCCATGCTGGCGGCGGCCTTTGTCGCCGGCTCTGACATCGCCTGGCGGGCGTTCCACGCGTTGCGCATTCGCCATTTCTCGATTGAACTGCTGGTGACCGTTGCGGCTATCGGCGCGCTGTTCATCGGCGAATATTGGGAATCCGCCGCCGTTACGTTCCTGTTCAGCTTCGGCGCCTGGCTTGAGGCGCGGACGCTCCGCCAGACCCGTGGCGCGCTGGCCGATCTGCTGAAGGCCGCGCCCGAGATCGCCACCGTGATCCGCGACGGCCAGCCGGTCGAGATCGCCGCCAGTGCTGTCCAGCCGAATGAGGTCGTGCTGGTGCGCGCCGAAAACCGCATCCCCGTCGATGGCGAGGTGATCGACGGCAACGCCGCCGTGTCCGAGGCCGCCATCACCGGCGAGCCGATCCCGGCCGAGAAAGCCCCCGGCTCCCACGTCCATGCCGGCACCATCGCGGAAAATGGCGTGCTGCGCATCCGCGCCACCGGCATCGGCGCCGATACCACGCTGGCCCGGATCATCCGCCGCGTCGAAGAGGCGCAGGAGGAACGCGCCCCCAGCCAGCGCATGATCGAGCGTTTCGCGCAATGGTATACGCCCGGCATCATGGTGCTGGCGCTGGGTGCCTGGGCGGTGACGCAGGACATTCGCCTCGCGCTGACGCTGCTGGTCGTGGCCTGCCCCGGCGCGCTGGTGATCTCGACGCCGGTCTCCATCGTCGCCGGTATCGGGCGGGCGGCGCGGTCGGGGATCCTGATCAAGGGCGGGCAGCATCTGGAAAGCGCGGGCCGCATCGACATGCTGGCGCTGGACAAGACCGGGACGCTCACCGAGGGCCGCCCGAGTCTGGTCGAGGTGCTGCCGCTGGCGGGTATGGACCGCGCCGAGTTGCTGCACTGGACCGCCATCGCCGAATCCGGCTCGGATCACCCCTTGGGTCGGCCCGTCGTGGCCGCTGGTCGTGCCGAGGGTGACATTCCCGCGCCGGAAGCGGTCGAGGAAGTGGCCGGCATGGGCCTTGTGGTGAACCACGCGGGCCGGCAGGTCGCGGCCGGCAACCGGCGGCTGTTCGACAGGCTGGGCATCGCGTTCGACCCCGAGGCCGAGACCGCGCTGTCCGGGGTTTTGGGGCGCGGGCGCACGCCGATCATCGTGGCGCTGGACGGGCGCATCGCGGGCATCTTTGGCCTGTCCGACCAGCCCCGCCCCTCGGCCAAGGGCGCAATTGCCCGGCTGCGCGACATCGGGGTCGGGCGCATCGCCATGCTGACCGGCGACCAGCCGCAGGCCGCCCACGCCATCGCTGCGGAAATCGGCATCGACGAGGTTCATGCCGGGCTGCTGCCCGAGGACAAGCTTGACCTGATCCGCCGCTTTCAGGCCGAGGGCCGCCATGTCGCCATGATCGGCGACGGCATTAACGACGCCCCAGCGCTGGCTGCCGCTGATACCTCGATCGCCATGGGGGCCGCGGGCTCGGACGTGGCGATCGAGACCGCCGACATTGCGCTGATGGCCGACGATCTGGAGAAACTGCCCGAGGCGATGGCGATTTCCCGCGCGACGCTGAGCAATATGCGCCAGAACCTCGTTATTGCGCTGCTGACCGTGGCCGGGCTGCTGTTTGGCGTGTTCAGCGGCGATGTGCATATGGCCGAGGGCATGCTGATCCACCAGCTTTCGGTGCTGGTGGTGATCGCCAACGCCATGCGCCTGCTGCGCGTCCCGCGCGGTCTCGGCGGACGCCGGCCTGCGCAGGCAGCGGTGCCCGCGACCGCCTAGGCGCTTGTGCCTCATCGACAATTCCGCTCCCGTGTCCATGGCGCGGGGGCGTTTTCATGGGGGATGACATGACCGATAGCAATGATGCCAGACAGATCGGCGAGGTTCTGGATTTCTGGTTCCCCGAGGGCCGCGCGCTGGATATCGACCCTGACCGCCATGCCGTGCTGTGGCGCTGGCGGATGCATGGCGGCGCGGACGGTGCGATTGCGGCGCGCTTTGGCCCGCTGACCGAACGCGGCGCGGCGAGGGCGCTGGATCATTGGGCCGGGACGCCCAGGGGCCGGCTGGCGCTGATCGTGGTGCTGGACCAGTTCCCGCGCTCGCTGTGGCGGGGCAGCAAGCGGGCCTGGGCGCAAGACCCGGCGGCCCTGGCGCAGGCGCTGGAAGGGTTGGAAAAAGGAGACTGGGCGGCACTTGGCCTGCCGTGGTTCCAGATCGCTTTCACCCAGCCCCTGGGCCATGCAGAGGGGTCGGACCATCTGGCCCGCATTGATCGGCTGACCGCCCTGCGCCGTGACATTGCCGCCCGTGCGCCGACGCCGTTGCGGCCGCTCTATGCCTCGCTCGTCGATCAAGCGGGGCAGGTGCGCCGCATCATCGCCAGCTTTGGCCGCCACCCGCACCGCAACGCCATCCTTGGTCGCAGATCGACGCCCGAGGAGGAAGCATATCTGGAAAAGGGCGCGTTTCCGCATCTGCGCGCCTTTCGGGGGTGAGCGCATCCCCACGGGTCAGGTGGGCTGCGCGACACCCGTCAGCGCCTGTCCGGCAACAGACGCCTTCAGCCGGCGGATCGGGTCCGACAGCAACCGCAGCCCGTTCAGCACCACCAGCACGGTGCCGCCTTCATGACCAATCACCACCAGCGGCAACGGCAGATCGAAGAACAGCCCGCCGATGACCAGAACCACCATGGCGCCGATGGCGAAGGTCAGGTTCTGCCGGATCACCCTTGACGTTCGGCGCGACAGGCGGTGCGCGTCCGCAAGCCGCTCCATATCCTCGGACAGCAGCGCCACATCGGCGGCCTGAAGCGCCACCTCGGACCCGGCCGCGCCCATGGCGATGCCGACATCGGCGCGGGCCAGCGCCGCGGCGTCGTTCACGCCATCGCCGACAAAGGCGATGCGGCCGGTTGCGGCCAGTTCGCCGACTTCACGCACCTTGTCCTGCGGCAGCATCCCGGCATGGATCTCGTCCGGTTCCAGCCCAAGGCTAGCGCCGATGCGCAGCGCCACCGGCCTGCGATCCCCGGTCATCATGACGATGCGGCGGACACCACTGTCGCGCAGGGCCGCGATCGCCCCGGCGGAACTGGCCCGTGCCTCATCCGCCACGCTGACGGCGCCCAGCACGGTGGCGCCGCGACCCAGATAGACGACCGTATTGGTGCCATCCGCCAGCGGCTGCAACGCGGGGTGATCCGTTGCGGCCTTCATGTCCTCGGCAAGATAGGCATTGCCCGCCCAAATCGGGCCAAGTGCATCGGACCCTTCGATGCCGATGCCTGGCCGGGCGTTCACATCGGCCACCTGCGCCGGATCAAGCCCGCGGCTGGCGACCTCACGGCGGATCGCGGCCGCGATATGATGCTCGGAATGCGCCTCCAGCCCCGCCAGCAGCGACAGGAACCCGGCCTCGTCGCCATCCAGCGCGACGATTTCCGTCACCTCGGCGCGGCCGGTGGTCAGGGTGCCGGTCTTGTCGAAGGCGAAGATATCGACCTCGGCCAGCGTCTCCAGCACGCCGCCGCCCTTAAACAGAACACCGCCCCGCGCCGCCGCCGAAAGGGCCGACAGGATCGCGGCGGGGACGGAAATGACGATGGCGCAGGGGCTGGCGGCGACCAGCAGCGTGGCGGCGCGGTAAAGCGCCAGTTCCCAGTCGCCGCCCAGCCACCAGAACGTGGCAAAGGCGATCACCGCACCCGCCAGCACCGCGACCGTGTAGCGCTGGCCGAACCATTCGCTGAACCGTTCGGAGGGCGCGCGGGCGGCCTGTGCCTCGGTCACCAGACGGATCATGCGGGCGATGGTGCTGTCGCTGACGCTGCGCGTGACCTCGACCTCCAGCACGCCGTCGAGGTTGATCGTGGCCTCGAACACCTGCGCACCGGCCTCTTTCGACACGGGCATGGATTCGCCGGTGATATTGGCCTCGTCGATGCCGCCGCGCCCGGTGACGACCACGCCATCACTGGGCACCCGGGCGCCGGGGCGCAGCACCACTACATCGCCGACGGTCAGCACCTCGGCGGGAACTTCCTCGACATCGCCGCCCGCGGTCTTGCGCAAGGCGGTCTCGGGGCGCAGCGCCATCAAGGCCTCGATGGCGCGGCGGGCCCGGCCAAGCGCGCGTTCCTCCAGCGTGGTCGAGATGCTGAACAGCGTCAGCAGCACCGCACCCTCGAACGGGGCGCCGACGATTGCGGCGGCGATTGCCGCGACGATCATCAACAGGTCGATGTCAAGCACGCGCGCGCGCCACAGCTCCGACAGCGCGCGCCAGCCGGTCGGCAGGCCGCCAGCCAGATAGACCAGCACCAGTCCCGGCAGCTCCAGAGCGTCGAAAGCTCCGCTTGGTAGCCACCTGCCGGCCGCCGCCATTGCCATGCCGAGCACGGTAACGAGCGAAAGGGTCAGTGACAGGTCAATAGTTGGAAATCGCTTCATGTCAGGTTCCTGGCTGGCGAGGTCGCGGCTGGCAGCCGCCATCGCTGGCTGGGTGAGTGGATCAATCGGATGGCTTATGGCACCGAAATGCAAAGGCCGCGATGGCTATCCAGATGGCGCTGCGCAGGATCATCGCGCCCATGGTGCGTGCCTCCCATGCGCCGCCGGCACCGACATGCCACAGGAAGGCGGCGAAGACGGCCACCGTGGCCGTGGCGATGGCCAGCGACAGCAGCGGCGCCCACCCTGCGCCGCGCAACAGGCCGATCCCGGCCAGGACATAGGCAAATCCCGCGACGAAGTTGAACCACAGCACGAATGGCACCACTGCGCCCATATCGACGCCGCCGAACAGCGCCCTGCCGCCCGAAACGATGGTCAGCAGGCCGAAGATCACCGCGACGGCGGCGGCAACGGTCTGGCTGCGCGGTCTTCTCGTCATGTCTGCCTCCGGAGTTCGGGGTTTGGCGAGCGGCCGGGCGGGCGTGGCCCGGCCTGCCATGGGTTGCGGGTTGCGGCGCGCGGAACGGACCCCGCCTCAGGCCCGGCCAAACATGCGCCGCAGCACATCGGTCTTGAGCCAGAAATGATGGTAAAGTGCGGCGAGGATATGCAGGAGGACCAGCGGAACCAGCGCCAGCCGCGCGATGGAATGGGCTTCGCCGATCGCCTCGACGCCGGAAATCCACGCCGCCATGCCGGAAAGCGCCATCAGGATCAGCAGGAGGTTGAGAGCCGCATGCATGCCCGTGGCCAGAACTTTCAGGGCCGGGTGCTCGCCTTCCGGCAGGCCCGGAACGCCGCGCCGGCGGCGCAGCACCAGCCGCCACAGAACGAGAACGAGGATCAGCGCGCCGGCAACGGCATGAGGATTGATCGTCGGCTGGTTCGGCAGCATGCCGTCCATCCGCCCGTCCCATACCTTGACGATGCCGTCATGCATGAGGATCTGGAAAAAGACGAGGGCCGCAATCGTCCAGTGCAGGATGATCTGGGCTCTGGAATAGGATGTCGGTTGCATCTTGGTTACACCTTTTCAAGGTCGCGTGGTATCGGCCACTGTCGTGTGACATCCGATCCGCCGCAGGCATGACGGTGGCGAGGATCGGCGTGTGAGGGCTTGGGTCATGTCTGCCTCCTGACTCCTGACCATCACGCGCTAACCAGATGGCCGTCGCGCAGGTGGATCAGGCGGTCGAAGCGGTCGAAGATCTTCTCGTCATGGGTGACGGTCACGATGCAGGCTTCCTGCTCGGCCGCGAGCTTGCGCATGAGGTCCATCACCAGCCCGGCGCGCGCGCCGTCGAGCGCGGCAGTGGGTTCGTCGGCAAGGATGATGCGGGGGCGGTTGGCCAGCGCGCGGGCAATCGCCACGCGCTGCGCTTCGCCACCCGACAGCAGCGCCGGCTTGACCATCGCGCGATGGCCGACCTCCAGATAGTCCAGCAGTTCACGCGCCCGCGTCCGGCCTTCCTCGGCGGGCAGACCGGTAAGATCGAGCACGACCGCGACATTCTCCTGCGCCGTCAGGAAGGGCAGCAGGTTGTGACTCTGGAAGATGAAGCCGATCTTGTCGAGCCTGAGACGCCTCAGGTCGCGCCGTAGCCATTTGCCGTCGAAGACCGGCTCGCCGTCCAGCACCACCCGTCCCGCCGATGGGGCGAGGATGCAGCCAATGATGTTGAGCAGCGTCGTCTTGCCCGAACCGGACGGACCGAGCAGCGCGATCACCTCGCCGGCCCGCACGGTCAGATCGACCGCGCGCAGGGCATCGACGCGGGTTTCGCCCTCGCCGAAATGCTTGGCCACGTTCGAGACCTCGATGAGGATGTCGCCGAGCGCCATGTCGGTCAGCTCCCGAGCGCTGTGGCCGGGTCGACCTTCATCGCCGCCCGCACGCCGAGCGCCGAGGATAGAAGGCAGACGGCGGCGATGATGCCGGCAAGGACCATGACGTTGAACGGCTCCAGCACCACGCGACGGGGAAAATAGTCCTTCACCGCAAGGATCAGCATCAGGCCGATCCCCCAGCCCGAGGCGCCGAGGATCAGCGCCTGCTGCACGATCAGCGCGATGATGGTGCGGTCGGGCGCGCCGATCAGCTTCAGCGTGGCGATCTGCTTCAGCTTCTCCATGGTCATCGTGTAGATGATCAGCGCGATCACCACGGCGCTGACGGAGAGAAGGATGCCGAGGAACAGCCCGATCTGGCGGCGCGCCTTGTCGACGACCGAGGCCAGCAGCAGTTCCTCCTGTTCGGCCTGAGTCATGGCGGCGAGGTGCTTCCATTGGCGCACGGTCGCGGTCAGCAGATCGACATCGGCGCCCGGCGACATGCGGGCAATTATGGCGGCGACCGATGCGGACTTGACGGAGACAGCCCCGCGCGCGGCCTGCACCCGCTGAGCGGCCGGGTCGAGCTCGGTCTGCAGCGCCATCGCGTCGGCCAGCGTCACATAGACCGCCGGATCCCCGCCCGAGTTCATCGCCCCTTCGACCAGGCCGACCACGGTAAAGCGGTTGCGCCCGAGCCGGATCGTCTCGCCGGGCAGCAGGCCGGTCTTGCGGTCGGCCACCAGTTCGAAATGACCGGCGCCGATGCCGCGCCCCTCGGCGATCGCCTGCGGCCCGCCGGGACGCCCCGACTCGTAGCCGACGACATAGAGTCGCAGCGTGCGCCCAGCATGAGGCGCCTCGAGGTTCTGATAGTTGACCGCGCCGGCCTCGGCCACGCCGGGCATCCGCGCCACCGCGTCGCGCGTGTCGGCGGGGATGCTGGAGGCTTCCGCGAACGGTCCCTTGGTACCGGCCTCCACCACCCAGACATCTGCGGCCGGTGCCTTTACCACCGCCAGCGCGTCCGAGACGAGGCCGTTATAGATACCGATCATCGCCAGCACGACCGTCATCAGCAGCCCCAACCCGAAACAGGTCAGCACGAACCGGAACAGGCCATGGCGGATGTCCTTGAGCGCGAGGTTCATGGCGCCTCACTGCCGCGGGCGCGCCGACCCTCGGCCGCGCCCTTGGGCGGATGGGCGACGATGGCGGCTCCCTCGGGCAGTCCGCCCGTGACCTCGACGCGACCGCGATCATCGCGGACGCCGAGGGTCAACTCCACCCGCGCGAGACGGCCGTCTCGCACCGTCCAGACCGTGCCGCGATGGCCGTCGAAGCCGGTGATCGCGACCTCGGGCACCATCAGCGCGGTCGTTCGTGTGCCGGTCAGGATGCGCACTTCGGCCTGTTCGCCAAGAAACATCTCGGCGGGGCAGTCGGCGCAGGTCAGCCAGACGCGGCGTTCTTCGTTCACCCGGTCGCTTTCGATGCCGATGCGGGCGATGGTGCCATGGAATTCGGCCGAAGGCTGCGATCGCAGCCGGATCGTGCCCGGCTGGCCCCGGACAAGCTGGCCGGCACGTTCTTCGTCGACGTACGCCTGGATCCAGATGGTGGCCGGGTCGATCAGGGTGAAGATCGCATCGCCGGCCTTCACCACTGTGCCCGGCTCGGCATGGCGCGCGACGATCAGTGCGTCATAGGGCGCAAGCAGCCGGTGATGGGTGAGAACGGCTTCCTCCTGCCGCAGTGCGGCAGCCGCGTCAAGGCTCTGTGCCCGGATCACTGCCACATCAGCCTCGGCCACGGCCAGATCGGCGCGGGCCACATCCTCGTCGCGTTGCGCTTCCTCGGCGCGTTGGACCGACGCGATATCACGCTGTACCAACCCTTGCTGACGGCGGTTCGCCGCTTCGCGCTCGGCCAGAACGGCACGGGCGCGCACCACGGCTGCGGTGGCCTTGGCAAGATTGGCCTCATTGGCCGTCACCGCTGCGTCCGCGCGGGCAACGCGCGCTTCCTGCTCGGCGGAGTGAAGGACGGCCAGTTCCTGCCCCTTGGCCACGCTGTCCCCGGCATCGGCGGCCAGCGAGGTCAAGGCAGCGCCCACCTCGAAGCCGACACGGCTGAGTATCCGCGCCTCGACGGTGCCGAGCCCGTAGATGCGAAGGTCCACATCATGTTCGGGCTGAACGACCACCACCGTCAGCGGGCGTTCGGTGAAGAACAGAAAGCCGGCAGCGACAGCCGCCGCCAGAAGAAGACCCGACAGCCAAATGCGCCGCATCGTCTATTCTCCTTCCGCAGCCAAAAGCCGGCACTGTGCGTCGAACAGGCGCAGCCCCTCGGCTCGCAAGTCGAAATCGCGGGCGCCGAGCGCCCAGCGGATCGCCACGCCCTGCACGAGCGACGTCAGTAGCGCCGCCGCATCGTTTGCGGCGATGTCGCCGCGCAACGCGCCGATGTTCTGGCCGGCCCCGACCTCCATCGCCAGAAGGCCGTGGAAGGTCGTGAGCCTGCCGTGAAAGGTGGCGCGCAGCTTTGCGTTGGTGACGTTCAGTTCGCGCGAAAACAGCAGCATGGGAAGGGCAGGGGTGGCAGCGATCTGCGCGAACTGTGCGGAAATCAGTGCACGCAACCTGACGATCGGGGTGTCTCCGAGGCGCAATGCATCCTCCCACGCCGTTGCCAGCCCCTCGGCCACATGCTCGGCAACGGCCTGCCAGAGTGCCGCCTTGGTCGGGAAGTGCCGGAACAGCGCGGCCTGCGTGACGCCGATCTGCGACGCGACCGCCCCCGTCGTCACCCGGTCCGGCCCGATCCGGTCGGCCAGGTCGAGCACGGTGGCCACGATCTCGGCCTTGCGAAGCTCCGCTGACTTTCGCACGGGGCACCCCGTTAGTTAGTGAGTAGTCACAAACATATTTAGGCAGCCTCATGCGATGCGTCAATCACTGGGCATCATTTTCTGCATGCATTGATTGCCGCGACACCGGGAACTAGGTGGGCAAGAGGGAGGCCGGCCTATCTCTGCCCCCGACGCGGCGAATACGGAAGACAACACGTAAGTTCGTCTAACGAAAGCTAAGCCGCAGCTCTGAAAAGTGCAGAACCATCTGGTTCAAGTTGTTTTATTAGGAGGATTACGTTTGGTGCGGGGGAGCGCCGATAAAGATGGTTGCGCGCTCCCGCAACCATCTTTACTGGCGTCGATCGCAAGTTATGATCGACGCCAGTCCCCGCAACCATCTTTACTTGTTCGGGCAGCAAGTGAAGATTAGATCCAGCCCCCGCAACCAGAAATTCTACACTTTGCACAACCTCCTGTTCGCAGGAGGTTTTTTGCTGTCCGGACAACTGGTCCGCCCCCAGGCTCAGCGCCAGAATGCCCGCCAGATCGCCGTGAAGCATCAGATCGAGGTTCATCCGCTTGCCCTTGGTCGGCACCGGTGTCGCCACGATCTTCTCGATCAGGTCCCGGATTGCCTCGCGCGCTTCAGATTCGTGATCGGGCTCCGAAAGGGCGGTGATCATCGCCTGGATGCGGTCGTGGTAAGTGTCGGCCATCTTCGGGTGGATCCGCGTCATGGTCGTCGGAGCAGGAGCGGTGGCCAGCTCCCTCTCGAGCTGCTTTTGCCGCGCCTCCAGCTGTTCCATCTTCGCCTTGATGCGCTCGGGCGGCAGGCCGGAGAGGAGCGCGTTCACCAGCGCGTCCTGTTCCTTGATGAGTTTTGTCAGTTCCTTCTCCTTGACGGCCCGGTCATCGACATGGCTGGCGGCCAGGCGGTTGCGCTCGGCGATGTATTCGGCGGCGAAGACCTTGACCAGCTCCGGGTCCATCAGCTGCTCGGAGAGGATGGTCAGGATCCGGCCCTCCAACTCCTGCCGGGTGATGCCGGTGCGGTTGCTGCAGACCGAGGTGCCCTTGTTGCGGGAATTGCTGCAGCCGAAACGGTCCTTGCCGATGGTCGAGAAGCCGCCGCCACAGCAGCCGCATTTGACCAGGCCAGTGAGCAGGAAGCGCGGCTTGCGCCGTTCCCAGGCTTCACGATCGGTCTGTTCGATCTTGCGGCCCGCCTGGCAGGTCTTCACCCTGTCCCAGAGGGCCTGGTCGATGATCCTCAGTTCCGGGACATTGGTGACGATCCATTCGGATTGCGGGTTCGGTCGGGCCTGGCGCTTGCCGGTAGCGGGGTCCTTGACGAAGGACTGTCGGTTCCAGACGAGGCGGCCGATGTAGATCTCGTTGTTCAGAATGCCGGTGCCGCGTTTGGGATTGCCGTGGATGGTGGATTTGTCCCACTTGCCCGCGCGCGGGCCGGGGATGCCCTCGCGGTTCAACTGGTCGGCAATCCGGTTCGGCGACATCCCATCGGCATAGGCGGTGAAGATCCGCCGCACGATGGCGGCCTCGTCCTCATTGATCTGCCGGTCGCCGCGCCTGATCTCGCCGTCCTCGCCCATATGGCGCAGCACCGTATAGCCATAGGCATTGCCGCCGCCGGACTTGCCGGCCTCGACGCGGCCGCGCAGGCCTCGGCGGGTCTTGGCGGCGAGGTCCTTCAGGAACAGCGCGTTCATCGTGCCCTTCAGCCCGATATGCATCTCGTCGATGCGGCCCTCGGCCAGGGTCTCGATTGCGGTGCCGGCAAAGGTGAGGTTCTGGTAGAGCGCCGCGATATCGGCCTGGTTGCGGCTGAGGCGGTCGAGGGCTTCCGAGATCACGACGTCGAAGCGCCGCTCGCGGGCATCCTGCTGCAGGCGCTGGATGCCGGGACGCATCAGCGAGGCGCCGGAGGTGGCGGCATCCTCGTAGCTGCCGACAATCTGCCAGCCGGCGCGGGCGGCGCGCTCGCGGCAGAGCCGGATCTGATCCTCGATCGATGAGGCCGATTGCAGGTCGGAGGAATAGCGGGCGTAGATGACGGCGCGCAGGGTCATGGCAGGTTCTCCGTGCGGAGTGGCAGGTCAATCGTCAGGGGCGCCGCGTTCTGCAGCATGATCGGTGCGGGCGGCATCGCGGGCCAGGGCCCGGACGAGGGCAAGCAGTTGGTCCCGATGCTGCGCGGGCCGCTGATTCCCGGCAAGGCTTTTGTCGGTCGGAGGTGCCGACGGGACAGCCGCCGCCTGCGCGGCGCCCTCCCTGTCGGCAATATCTCTCCGGTCTCGCGCCATGGGCCGAGCTGCTCCCTGCGCCGGAGGGCAGGGCCCGTCGGCGTTCGCTGGTGATGATCCTGTGCGGGAACGGCCCCGCTGCTGTCAGGATGATCATAGGGCATGGGAGAGGCTCTCGAAGTGGAAAACACGGATCTCGGGTCTCGTGAATGTGGATAACCACCTGAAAATACGGAAATCTCACTCTCAAGAGGGGTGGCGAGGGACGATTGCGGCTCATGGGAGTGCGCGATGGTCGCATCCTGACCGCCGGGCGGAGCGATAGCCCGGAACGCAACCGAACACTGGGCGCGAATTATCCGGATTTTACAGGACGGGACGCGTGACCTGGCTTGGCTCTGCCTCTTGATCTCATAGAACCTCGGGGACGGGCCATTGGGAGAGTGTGCTGTTGTCGTTCCGGATTTCCGTCCTGCGATCCCTGTGAACGCGGATCAGCCGGGGCGTCGAGGCTTGTCCTGCGCACTCTCTGAAATGGTTGCACTTCCGCGCAACGACGCAGTGGTGTGATGGTCCTTGACGCCTGTGATCGGGCTTGCGGATCGCCGAGTCCTCACCCGGAAAACTCTGACCGGTCCGGGTAGAGTTGTGCGACGACGGCCCTGCGCATGCGCATGGCGAGGCTGTCGTGGAAGATCTCCATCGCCCGTTTCCGCTCTGACGGGGAGAGCCAGCCATCCGACAGCCGCCAGTTCGAAAAGAACAGCCAATCCAGATCATGGATCCTGATGAAGACCAGCCCCTGACGCACCGATTCCCGGGTGAGCGGCAGGCCGATCACCCGGCTGGCGCCGTATTCCGCGCGCAGCCCCTCTTGATGGGCCTCGCGCCGGATCAGCCCCTCGGTCACGTCCGCCTCGGTGATGGTGACCAGCCGGTCCAGCCTGCGGCGGATATGGGCGGGCATCTCGTTGATAGCCCGTTCCAGCGCCTGCCGGAAGCGCGGATCGGCGGCAATGTCGAGGTTCCATTCCCGCGGCTCCTCGCGCCAGAGCACCGGTTCCGCGGTTGCGGTCCACTGGCCGGCATCGACCAGACCAAGCGCGCAGAAGACCGAAAGCACCTGCGGGGCGGCCCGGGCTGGGCCAAGCCCATGCGCGGCCATGACGTTCGGCTGCGGCATGACTTCGCCCTCGCGTCGGCCCCACCACGCGGCAGCCTCGGGGGATTCGCGCCCGTCCGGCAGGCGGAAGGAGAGCAGCCCGCACTGACTCGCGAGACTGAGCACGGTGACGCAGATATCGTCCCATCTGGGGAGAATATCCGGCAGGCGAGGGTGGGTCAGCGGCCGGGCCCCGCGCCCGGTCTCCTCGGCCTGCCCGAGGGCGATCAGCGCCTCGCAGCCGAACTGGTAAGCGGTCGTGAACATATGGTCCCATTCCTCGCCCTTGCGATCAAGGACAGGCAAGTTGGCTTCGATGAGGTGGATCACCGGAGGGATCCACGTCGCGGGGTCGGGGTGGTGGATCATTGCTGGTTTCCTCGTCTATTGCAGGATGGGTTGCGTATGACGAACCGGGATTCTCGAATTCCGTGGGGATGCCGACGATTTGCTTCTGGCGCGCCGTATCTCTTTGTTTTTTGTGCCTGATCTTTCTCTTTTTTGAGCTGGTTGCGCCGTGGGCCGCATTACCCGAGGCTTTCCTGGGTCTTTTGTCTTTTGGTTCTTTGCTCTCTTTCTTTTTATCCCGTGGGAATGGAATGGGCGGCGGGCGGTGCCCGCCGCAGGGAGCGCCGTTTTTGTTTTTGGATTTTTGATCGGCGGCTCTGCCGCTCTCTTTTGTTTTTTTGCTTTGGTCTCTTTATTCGCGGGGGTGCGATTCGACAGGGTGACGCGCGATCGCGTGGGGCGGCCGTCAGCCCTCTGTCTCTATCGCGGTTGGGGCGCAGGGGGTGCGTTCTGGTCTTCGGCGGGCGCCGCATTGCGCACACGCGCGAGCCAGTCCTGGGCTTCGGCCCTGTCCATGTCGCGCGAGGCCATCAGGGCTTCGGCCATCTCCTCGAGCAGGGAACGATGGACGGTAAGGATCTCAGTTGCACGCTTTTCCGCAGCCTCCAACTCGCGGCGGACACGGAACAGCACGTCGGAGTCCAGGGCGAGTAGGGTCTCGGGATCTGCGGTCCAGACCGGGCCCTGGGCACCGAGGCCAAAGCGGGTCTGGATCGATGTGGCGATCATCGTCGCGTTGGCGAGGTCGGAATCCGCACTGCCGCCAGCACCGGCAGAGACATCGCGGAGGACCAGGCGCTCAGCCGCGCGGCCGGCCAGCAATTGCACCAGACGATCC
>NZ_VCBQ01000069.1:0-25756 GCF_006386455.1 Paracoccus sp. FO-3
TCCCGGGGTCCGGGGCAGAGCCCCGGCAGCCGCGCCCGGCAAGCACCCCCGCGGCCACCACCCCCGCGGCAAGGAAAAAGGCCGCCCCCTGCGGAGCGGCCCCTCATCGCGATATCCCTCGCGGGATCACCCGATGCTCATCACCCGATGCTCCCGGAAGGGCCGCGGCTGGAAGCCGCCGCCCCAAAGGATCACTTCAGGATCTTCGACACCACGCCGGCGCCGACCGTGCGGCCGCCCTCGCGGATGGCGAAGCGCAGCTTCTCCTCCATCGCGATCGGCGCGATCAGCTCCACCGTGAACTTCAGGTTGTCGCCCGGCATCACCATCTCGGTGCCCTCGGGAAGCTTCACCGTCCCGGTCACGTCCGTCGTGCGGAAGTAGAACTGCGGACGGTAGTTCGCGAAGAACGGCGTGTGACGGCCACCCTCTTCCTTGGTCAGGATATAGGCCTCGGCCTCGAACTCGGTATGCGGCGTCACCGAGCCGGGCTTGGCCAGAACCTGGCCGCGCTCCACCCCGTCGCGCTCCACCCCGCGCAGGAGCGCGCCGATGTTGTCGCCGGCTTCCCCGCGGTCCAGCAGCTTGCGGAACATCTCGACACCGGTGCAGGTCGTCTTCTTGGTCGGGCGGATGCCGACGATCTCAAGCTCGTCGCCCACGTTCACCGCGCCGCGCTCGACACGGCCCGTCACCACCGTGCCCCGGCCCGAGATCGAGAACACGTCCTCGATCGGCATCAGGAACGGCAGGTCCACCGCGCGCTCGGGCGTCGGGATGTATTCGTCCACGGCGGCGATCAGCGCGCGGATCGAATCCTCGCCGATCTCCTTGTCGCGGCCTTCCAGCGCCGCCAGCGCCGAGCCCTTGATGATCGGGATGTCGTCGCCGGGATAGTCGTAGGACGACAGCAGCTCGCGCACCTCCATCTCGACCAGCTCCAGCAGTTCCGCGTCGTCGACCTGGTCCACCTTGTTCAGGTACACCACCATGTAGGGGATGCCCACCTGGCGGCCCAGCAGGATGTGCTCGCGCGTCTGCGGCATCGGGCCGTCGGCCGCGTTCACCACCAGGATCGCGCCGTCCATCTGCGCCGCGCCCGTGATCATGTTCTTCACGTAGTCCGCGTGGCCGGGGCAGTCCACATGCGCGTAGTGCCGGTTGGCCGATTCGTATTCCACATGCGCGGTCGAGATCGTGATCCCCCGGGCACGCTCCTCAGGAGCCCCGTCGATCTGGTCGTAGGCCTTGAATTCACCGAAATACTTCGTGATCGCAGCCGTCAGCGTCGTCTTGCCGTGGTCAACGTGACCAATCGTCCCGATGTTGACGTGCGGTTTCGTCCGTTCAAACTTTGCCTTTGCCATNT
Source organism: Paracoccus sp. FO-3 (assembly GCF_006386455.1). Lineage (NCBI taxonomy): Bacteria > Pseudomonadati > Pseudomonadota > Alphaproteobacteria > Rhodobacterales > Paracoccaceae > Paracoccus > Paracoccus sp. FO-3. The sequence goes on from NZ_VCBQ01000069.1 coordinate 1,370, forward strand.
CATGGCCTCCTATCGGGGGGGCCACCCGCGCGACAGCCCCCGTCGTGAAACATCCGCCGCGACTTATAATCGTGCCGGGGAAAAATCAAGGGCGGCCGGGCCTTTGCCGCCGGGGCTGTGGCGGTGGAACCGGAACCCGGCGAATACGTTGGAATTGCGCAACAAGGCTGCCCGGCCCGCGGCCCCGCAGCGCTTTCGGAGGACCAAGATGAGCCTGATGAAATCCCTCGCCCGCGTCGCGGCCGGCGTCATGCTGGCCAAGGGGATCGGAACCATGATGAAGAACGCCCAGAACCGGCCGCAATCGGGCGGCGGGCGCAGCCCCGGCGGGCTGCTCGACGAGTTGTTCGGCAACAACACCGGCCAAGCCGGCGACCGCCGCAGCGGCGCGGGCGGGCTGGGCGACATGCTGGGCCAGGTGCTGGGCGGGCGCTCGGGCGGCGGCACGGCTTATGGCGGGCCGAACTCGCCCCGCCACAGCGGCACGGCCCAGGGCGGGCTGGGCGGTCTGCTCGACCAGCTGACCGGCGGTCGCGGCGGCTCGGGCACGGGTTCGGGCNGGGCATGGCTCCTTATGTTGACGGTGCGTGCAGCCACGCACCCTACGGGGTTGGTAGGGTGCGCGGTTTCCCACGCACCGCCGGGATTACGCGTATTTCTTCTGGATCTCGTCCGAGATGTTCTGCGGCACGGCCTCGTAATGGTCGAACTGCATCGTGAACACCGCGCGGCCCGAGGACATCGAACGCAGGTTGTTGATATAGCCGAACATGTTGGCCAGCGGCACCATCGCGTCGATGACATTGGCGTTGCCGCGGGTGTCCTGGCCGCGGACCATGCCGCGACGGCTGGTCAGGTCACCGATGATCGAGCCGGTATATTCCTCCGGCGTGACCACTTCGACGCGCATGATCGGCTCGAGCAGCTTGGCGCCCGCCTTCTTCAACCCCTCGCGCATGGCGGCGCGGGCGGCGATCTCGAAGGCCAGGACCGAGGAGTCGACGTCATGGAAGGCACCGTCGATCAGCGCCACCTTGAAATCGATCACCGGGAAGCCGGCCAGCGGACCCGAATCCATCACCGACTTGATGCCCTTCTCGACGCCCGGAATGTATTCCTTGGGCACGGCACCGCCGACGATCTTCGACTCGAACGAGTAGCCCTCGCCCGGCTCGGTGGGCGTGATGACCAGCTTGACGCGCGCGAACTGGCCGGTACCGCCCGTCTGTTTCTTGTGCGTGTAGTCGATCTCGGCTTCGCGCGAGATGGTCTCGCGATAGGCCACCTGCGGGGCGCCGATATTCGCCTCGACCTTGAACTCGCGCTTCATGCGGTCCACCAGGATGTCGAGGTGAAGTTCGCCCATGCCCTTCATGATGGTCTGGCCCGATTCCAGGTCGGTCTCGACGCGGAAGGACGGATCTTCGGCGGCCAGGCGCTGCAGGGCAAGGCCCATCTTTTCCTGGTCGGCCTTGGACTTCGGCTCGACGGCGATCTCGATCACCGGCTCGGGGAAGGTCATGGTTTCCAGGACCACCGGTTTCGCCGGGTCGCACAGCGTGTCGCCCGTGGTGGTTTCCTTCAGGCCCGCCAGGGCGATGATGTCGCCGGCGAAGGCTTCGTCGATCTCTTCGCGGTTGATGGCGTGCATGACCATCATCCGGCCGACGCGCTCGCGCTTGCCCTTGGTCGAGTTCAGCATCTGGTCACCCTTCTTCAGGGCGCCGGAATAGATCCGCGTGAAGGTCAGCGAGCCGACGAAGGGGTCGTTCATGATCTTGAACGCCAGCGCCGAGAACGGGTCCGAATCCGCGGCGTGACGGGCGATGTTGCGCTCTTCCGTCTCGTCGCCGGGGGCGAAGCCCATGTAGGCGGGAACGTCGGTCGGCGCCGGCAGGAAGTCCACCACCGCGTTCAGAAGCGGCTGCACGCCCTTGTTCTTGAAGGCCGAGCCGGCCATGACCGGGAAGAAGGACAGCGACAGCGTGCCCTTGCGGATCAGCTTGCGCAGCGTCGCCTCGTCGGGCTCGTTGCCTTCCAGGTAGGCTTCCATCGCCTCGTCGTCCTGTTCGACGGCGAGTTCGATCATCTTGCCGCGCCATTCCTCGGCGACGTCCTGCAGATCCTCGCGGATCGGCTGGCGAATCCAGGAGGCGCCCAGATCCTCGCCCCTCCAGACCCATTCTTCCATCTTGATCAGGTCGACGATGCCTTCCAGCTTGTCCTCGGCGCCGATCGGCAGGGCGATCGGGCAGGGGGTGCCGCCGGTGCGGTCCTTGATCATGGCGACGCATTTGAAGAAATCGGCGCCGATCTTGTCCATCTTGTTGACGAAGACGATCCGCGGAACCTTGTAGCGGTCGGCCTGGCGCCACACCGTCTCGGTCTGCGGCTCGACGCCGGCGTTGCCGTCCAGCAGGCAGATCGCGCCGTCGAGCACGGCCAGCGAACGCTCGACCTCGATGGTGAAGTCGACGTGGCCGGGGGTGTCGATGATGTTGAAGCGGCAACGCTCCTTGTCATCGGGGGTGAAGTCCGCATCCTCGTGGCGCTGCCAGAAGGTGGTGGTCGCCGCCGAGGTGATGGTGATGCCGCGCTCGGCTTCCTGCTCCATCCAGTCCATGGTGGACGCACCTTCGTGCGTCTCGCCCATCTTGTGGTTCTTGCCGGTATAGAACAGGATGCGCTCGGTCGTCGTGGTCTTGCCCGCGTCGATGTGGGCCATGATCCCGAAGTTCCGGTAGCGCTCCAGCGGATATTCGCGTGCCATAAAGGGCCTTCCTTCCGGTTACCAGCGGTAGTGGCTGAACGCCTTGTTGGCGTCGGCCATCTTGTGCGTGTCCTCACGCTTCTTGACGGCGGTGCCGCGGCCGTTCACCGCGTCGGCCAGCTCGCCCGCGAGGCGCTCTTCCATGGTGTGTTCGTTGCGCTTTTTCGAAGCGTCGATCAGCCAGCGGATCGCCAGGGCCTCGCGGCGCGAGGGGCGAACCTCGACCGGAACCTGGTAGGTGGCGCCGCCGACCCGGCGCGAACGCACCTCGACCGAGGGCTTCACGTTGTCGAGCGCCTCGTGGAAGACCTCGATGGGCTCGCGCTTGAGCTTGCCCTGGACGCGGTCGAGGGCGCTGTAGACGATGCGTTCGGCAACCGATTTCTTGCCGTCGATCATCAGGTTGTTCATGAATTTGGTCAGCACGCGATCGCCATACTTGGCGTCGGGCAGGACTTCGCGCTTCTCAGCGGCGTGACGACGAGACATATGCGGATCTCCTTACTTCGGACGCTTGGCGCCGTATTTCGAACGACGCTGGCGACGGTCTTTGACGCCCTGGGTATCCAGCACACCGCGCAGGATGTGATAGCGGACACCCGGAAGGTCTTTCACCCGGCCGCCGCGGATCAGCACGACGCTGTGTTCCTGCAGGTTGTGCTTTTCGCCCGGAATGTAGGAGATGACTTCGAAACCATTGGTCAGGCGGACCTTGGCCACCTTACGCATGGCCGAGTTCGGCTTTTTCGGCGTCGTGGTATAGACGCGCGTGCATACGCCCCGCTTCTGCGGGCAGGATTGCAGGTGCTGCGACTTCGAGCGCTGCACCTTGGGCTGCCGCGGTTTGCGGATCAGCTGTTGGATCGTCGGCATTCGGTTCCCCGTCTTGCTTTCGTCAATACTCGCAGCCACCGGCTGCGCCACTTCTCGACGGCGAATCACGCCCATCGTGAAACGCCACAACCCATCCTGTCCCCGAAACCGGGGAGGACGGGCTGAATTACCAGAGGATCGGGGCATTCGGCCCGGATCATGACCACAGAGGTTCTGGGCCCCGATCAGATTCCTGACGGGTGAAGGCGCGTATATGGGCAAACCGGGGGTGAGTCAACAACCCCGCCGCCGCTCTTCACCCCAGCCACAGGCGCCGCGCGCCCTCGTCCAGTCCGGGCAGGTCGATGCGGAAACGGTCGGCCAGCAAGGCGGGCATCACGGCCCCCTGCCCCTCGACCGGATAGCCCGCGCCGACCGCGCCGGAATCGTTGTCACGGTGCAGCATCCGCGCATACATCACCTTGCCGGGCATGGTCACGCCGGGCATGGACATCGCCACCTTCCAATGCGGGAAATGCAGCGCGCAGCGCCCGGCATCGGGCGGCAGGTAGATGGTCAGCGCCGCGCTGGCATTGTGGATCATCCGCAGTTCCGCGCCGATCCCCCCTGCCCCCGCGCGCAGGACCACGCCGCGGGAATAGTCGCAGGACAGCCGGCGCCTTTGCCGCCAAAGCGGCTGCATCGCCGCGAAATCGCGGCGGGCGTCGCGGATATAGTCCACCGCCACCGCATCGTCGTCGTCATGGCGGAAATGGCCGACGACATCGGCCCCCGGCTCGACATGGGGGGCGACGGCGGCCATGCAGGCCTCCACATGCCGCTCCATCGGCGGAACCAGGGCCAGCCGCGCCTGCGGCATGATCCCGGCCAGTTCGCGCAGCCGCGACAGCCAGGGCTCGGGCAGGTCCGGCCCCGTCATCAGCACCAGGGTGAAATCCGGGTCGGTCTGGGCCAGCCAGCCCGGCAGCGCGACATGCTCGAACCAGAACCAGCGCCGCGCCAGCCGCGCGGGGTCATAGAGGAACGCCCGCCGCTCATCCAGCGACTCGTGTGCGACCTGGAAGCCGCGCCCGCCGAGATAGGAAAACCGGCACAGGCCCAGCATCTGCACCCGCATCAACCCCTCCCCTGCAGCCGCCGCTCGCGCAGGATGGTATAGATGCCCGCCCCCACCACCAGCGCCGAGCCGGCCCAGGTCCACAGGTCCGGCCATTCGCCGAAGATCGCCAGCCCCAGCACCACCGCCCAGACCAGCGAGGTATAGCGGAAGGGCGCGACGACCGAGATCTCGCCCACCCGCATGGTGGCGACGGCGGTGATATAGCCCACGGTCAGGAACCCCGCGGCCATCGCCAGCAGCGCGAACTCGGCCAGGGTGGGGATGCGCCAGCTTTCCGTCCAGCCCAGCACGAAGCCCGACAGCATCACCGCCAGCGCCGCGTAAAAGGCGATGGCCGAAGAGCCGACCCCGACCGAGAAGGTCCGCGTCACCAGGTCGCGCAGCACGATCAGCAGCATCGCCGCCAGCGCCACCGCCGACCACAGGTCGAAAGCCCCCGTGCCCGGCCGCAGGATCAGCAGCACGCCCAGAAAGCCGATGCCGACCGCCAGCAGCCGCCGCCAGCCCAGCCTTTCGTGAAAGAACAGCGCCGCCGCCAGCGTCACCGCCAGCGGCAGCGCCTGCATGATCGCCGAGATGTCGGCCAGCGCCATGCGCCGCAGCGCCAGCAGGTAGAACACCGTCGAGATCACGTCGGCCACCGTGCGCAGCGCCAGCGGCCAGACGTCGCCGCGCGGCACCCGCAGCCGGACGCCGCCCTGCGCCCGCGCGATCAGCACCATGGTCAGCAGCACCATGGCGCCGCGGATGGCGATGGATTCGTAAAGCGGCAGGCTTTGCGTCACCGCCTTCATCAGCGCGTCATTGCAGATAAAGGCCGCCATGCTGAGCATCATCAGCGCCGAGCCGCGCAGGTTGTCGGCGGCACTGGCCGAAAAGACCTGCGGCTCGGCGGGCGGCCGACCCTTTCGACCCGATGAAAGAAACGGCGTGCGCATGGCGATTCCCGGCGGTTTTCCAATGCTTAGGAAAGCCGCAGAAAGAAAGCCATAGCCTGTCAAGCGCGCCCGCAGCCGGTCGGCGGTTCCGCGGCCTTTTGGCCACGAACCGCCCTGGCGCCCCGGCCGCGAGCTGCTGTCCGGCCCATGGGAAACCGCGATCAGGCGTTGCGCCTGTACCACTGCTTCTTCCAGCCCGATCGGAATATCAGATAGCCGACCAGAACCAGAACGCCGCCGATGCCGCCATTCCTCAGCGCCCAGGAGAAGTTGGAGGTCAAGGCCAGCAAGGCGTCCAGCAGCATGGCCACGCCGAAAACCACCGCAAGCCCGCCGATGATGATCGGCCACAGGCTGCGCCGCAGGTTGGCCCCGCAGCCGGCGCAAACCGTAAAACCTTCCTTAACCTCCGAGCCGCAATGCCCACACAGCTGCATGGATGTTCCTCCTCGACAATCGTTACCCTGGCGTTACCCCGGCCGGCCGAAGCCCGGAAACGCAAGGGGCATCGGCAGGACGGCGGGCCGTTCACCGCAAGAAGGCGCCCAGTCAACCTTCGGCGGATAATGCCCGTGCCATGCAATCCCAGATTGCCGAAACGGAGGCAAGCCCGCGCCAGCAAAAAGGCCCGGCATCGCTGCCGGGCCTTTCCAGTTTCATCCGCGGGCGATCACTCGTCGCCGCCGACCTCGGCCGGGGTGTCTTCCGGCGCGATCAGCGCGGCGGCGGCTTCCGCCTCGGCGCGGCGCGCCTCGATCACCTCGTGGTCGCGATCGGTGGCGATGCGGCGCACGCGGGCCGTGGCCCCGCCGGTGCCGGCCGGGATCAGCCGGCCGACGATCACGTTCTCCTTGAGCCCGACCAGCTTGTCGCGCTTGCCCTGCACGGCGGCCTCGGTCAGCACGCGGGTCGTCTCCTGGAACGAGGCGGCCGAGATGAAGCTGCGGGTCTGCAGCGACGCCTTGGTGATGCCCAGCAGCACCGGCTCGCCGGTGGCCGGACGGCCGCCCTTGGCTTCGATCTTGGCGTTCTCTTCCTCGAACTCGTCGCGGTCGACATGCTCGCCCTTCAGCAGCGTGGTGTCGCCGCTGTCGAGGATCTCGATCTTCTGCAGCATCTGGCGGACGATCACCTCGATGTGCTTGTCGTTGATCTTCACGCCTTGCAGCCGGTAGACGTCCTGCACCTCGTCGATCAGGTAATCGGCCAGAGCCTCGATCCCCATGATGCGCAGGATGTCATGCGGCGCCGGGTTGCCGTCCATGATGTAGTCGCCCTTCTGCACGAAGTCGCCTTCCTGCACCGGGATGTGCTTGCCTTTCGGCACCATGTATTCGACCGGCTCCAGCGTGTCGTCGGCGGGCTGGATGGCGATGCGGCGCTTGTTCTTGTAGTCCTTGCCGAAGCGCACATAGCCGTCCAGTTCGGCAATGATCGCGTGATCCTTGGGACGACGAGCCTCGAACAGTTCCGCCACGCGGGGCAGACCCCCGGTGATGTCCTTGGTCTTGGCGCCCTCGCGCGGGATACGCGCCACCACGTCGCCGGCGCGGATCTCCTGGCCCTCCTCGACCGACAGGATCGCCTCGACCGACATCGGATAGGTGACCGGGTTGCCCTGCTCGTTGCGCACCGGCTCGCCATCCTGGTCGACGATGATGATCTCGGGCTTCAGCTCGTTGCCCTTGGGGGCCGAACGCCAGTCCGTCACGATCTTCTGCGTCATGCCCGTCGCGTCGTCGGTCTCGTCGCGGACCGAAATGCCGCTGATGAGGTCGACATATTTCGCGATACCCGCCTTCTCGGCGATGATCGGCAAGGTATAGGGATCCCATTCGAACATCTTCTGGCCGCGCGCCACGGCATCGCCTTCGCGCACGAACAGTTTCGAGCCGTAGAACAGCTTGTGGCTGGCCAGCGTGTCGCCCGTCGCGCCCTTGATGTGCAGCTGCATGTTGCGGCTCATCACGATCAGCTCGCCATTGGCGTTTTCCAGCGTGCTTTCGTTCTCGAAAGCCACCGTGCCCTCTTGCGCCGCGGCGATGAAGGACTGCTGGCCGCCCTGGGCGATGCCGCCGATGTGGAAGGTCCGCATCGTCAGCTGCGTGCCCGGCTCGCCGATGGACTGGGCGGCAATGATGCCGACCGCCTCGCCGATGTTGACCAGCGTGCCGCGGGCCAGGTCGCGGCCATAGCACAGCGCGCAGACCCCGTCGTCCGATTCGCAGGTCAGGGCCGAGCGGATGCGCACGTTCTGCACGCCCGCCACCTCGATCTCGTCGGCCTTGCGCTCGTCGATCAGCTCGTTCTTGCGCACGATGACCACGTCCTCGCCCGGCACCAGCACGTCCTCGGCCGCGACGCGGCCCAGCACGCGCTCGGAAAGCGGGCTGACGACTTCGCCGTCGTTGACCGCGGCCGAGGCGGTGATCGCCCGCTCGGTGCCGCAATCATGCTCGCGGATGATGCAGTCCTGCGCCACGTCCACCAGGCGGCGGGTCAGGTAGCCCGAGTTCGCCGTCTTCAACGCGGTGTCCGACAGGCCCTTGCGCGCGCCGTGGGTCGAGTTGAAGTATTCAAGAACGGTCAGCCCTTCCTTGAAGTTCGAGATGATCGGCGTCTCGATGATCTCGCCGTTCGGCTTGGCCATCAGGCCGCGCATGCCGCCCAGCTGCTTCATCTGGCTGACCGAGCCCCGCGCGCCCGAATGCGCCATCATGTAGACCGAGTTCGGCTCCAGCTCGGCGCCGTTCTCGTCCTTCTTGGTGGCCGAGATGGTCTTCATCATGGCGTCGGTGACGCGGTCGTTGCATTTCGACCAGGCATCGACGACCTTGTTGTATTTCTCGCCCTGGGTGATCAGGCCGTCCAGGTATTGCTGCTCGAACTGCTTGACCTGGTCCTGCGTCTCCTCGACCAGCTCCCATTTCGTCGGCGGCACGACCATGTCGTCCTTGCCGAAGGAAATGCCGGCGCGGAACGCCTCGCGGAAGCCCAGGCCCATGATCTGGTCGCAGAAGATCACCGATTCCTTCTGGCCGCAGTAGCGGTAGACGGTGTCGATGACGTTCTGGATGTCCTTCTTGCGCAGCAGGCGGTTGACCAGCTCGAAGGGCGCCTTGGCGTTCTTGGGCAGCAGCGCGCCCAGGCGGATGCGGCCGGGCGTGGTTTCGAAGCGCTTGATGACCTCGTTGCCGTTCTCGTCGATCTGCGGCAGGCGGGCGGTGATGCGGGCATGCAGATGCACCGCGCCGGAGGCCAGCGCGTGTTCCACTTCCTCGAGGTTGGCAAAGACCATGCCCTCGCCCTTCATGCCCTCGCGCTCCATGGTCGTGTAGTAGAGACCAAGGACCATGTCCTGCGACGGCACGATGATCGGCGCGCCGTTGGCGGGCGACAGCACGTTGTTCGTGGACATCATCAGCACGCGCGCTTCCAGCTGCGCCTCAAGCGACAGCGGGACGTGGACGGCCATCTGGTCGCCGTCGAAGTCGGCGTTGAAGGCCGAGCAGACCAGCGGGTGCAGCTGGATCGCCTTGCCTTCGATCAGGATCGGCTCGAAGGCCTGGATGCCCAGGCGGTGCAGCGTCGGCGCGCGGTTCAGCAGCACCGGATGTTCGCGGATCACCTCGTCCAGGATGTCCCAGACCTCGGGACGCTCTTTCTCGACCAGCTTCTTGGCCTGCTTGACGGTGCTGGAAAGCCCCTTGGCCTCAAGCCGCGAATAGATGAACGGCTTGAACAGTTCCAAGGCCATCTTCTTCGGCAGGCCGCATTGGTGCAGCTTCAACTCCGGCCCGGTCACGATGACCGAACGGCCCGAGAAGTCGACCCGTTTCCCCAGAAGGTTCTGGCGGAACCGGCCCTGCTTGCCCTTCAGCATGTCCGACAGCGATTTCAGCGGGCGCTTGTTGTTGCCGGTGATGACGCGGCCGCGGCGGCCGTTGTCGAACAGCGCATCGACCGATTCCTGCAGCATCCGCTTTTCGTTGCGCACGATGATGTCGGGCGCACGCAGCTCGATCAGCCGCTTCAGGCGGTTGTTGCGGTTGATGACCCGGCGATACAGGTCGTTCAGGTCGGACGTGGCAAAGCGGCCGCCGTCCAGCGGCACCAGCGGACGCAGTTCCGGCGGGATGACCGGAATAACGGTCAGCACCATCCACTCGGGACGGTTGCCCGACTCGAGGAACGATTCCACGATCTTCAGACGCTTGATGATCTTCTTCGGCTTCAGTTCGCCCGTCGCTTCCTTCAGCTCCTCGCGCAGCTGTTCGGCGGTGGCGGCCAGGTCGATGTTGGCCAGCATCTCGCGGATCGCCTCGGCGCCGATATTGGCGGTGAAGGCGTCGGCGCCATACTGGTCCTGCGCGTCGAGGAATTCCTCTTCGGTCAGCAGCTGGCCATAGCTCAGGTCGGTCAGGCCCGGCTCGATGACGACGTAGTTCTCGAAATAGAGGATGCGCTCAAGGTCGCGCAGCGTCATGTCCAGCATCAGGCCGATGCGCGAGGGCAGCGACTTCAGGAACCAGATATGCGCGACCGGGGCGGCCAGCTCGATATGGCCCATGCGCTCGCGCCGGACCTTTTGCAGCGTCACCTCGACGCCGCATTTCTCGCAGACCAGGCCGCGATACTTCATGCGCTTGTATTTGCCGCAGAGGCATTCGTAGTCCTTGATCGGGCCAAAGATACGTGCGCAGAACAGACCGTCACGCTCGGGCTTGAACGTGCGGTAGTTGATGGTCTCGGGCTTCTTCACCTCGCCATAGGACCAGGCGAGGATTTCCTCGGGCGAGGCCAGCGAGATCTTGATTTCGTCGAACTGCCGCGGCGCAGCCAGCGGGTTCAGGGGATTGGTGGCAAGTTCCTGGTTCATTTCATGTCCTTTTCAGGCGCGGGGCAGGCGAAATCCATCATCCAAGCTCCATGAAGCCCATAGGCTCCGGTATGCGGAATGGTTTCGCGGGCGTTGTGGTGAGGCAGCCGACAATGTCTTGCGGCTGCCTGGAGCATCCTGTTCGCAGGCACGGCGTCGTTGTTCGAGTAATCGAATGTCGTTGCGACAAACTCATACCCTTTTTCTCGACGCGAGTTGCCATCTGCGATCCGTTCGATCTGCACCCCACAGCCCGCAAGGGCGATGAGGGAAGGCAGCATTCCGAAGCGACAGATGGCAATGCTCATGCCTTACTCGTCCTCCTCCGCATCCAGGAGTTCCATGTTGAGGCCCAGACCCCGGACCTCCTTGACCAGGACGTTGAACGATTCCGGCACGCCGGCCTCGAAATTGTCCTCGCCCTTGACGATGCTCTCATAGACCTTGGTCCGGCCGGCCACGTCGTCCGACTTGACCGTCAGCATCTCTTGCAGGGTATAGGCGGCGCCATAGGCTTCCAGCGCCCAGACCTCCATCTCGCCCAGACGCTGGCCGCCGAACTGCGCCTTGCCGCCCAGCGGTTGCTGCGTGACAAGCGAGTAAGGCCCGGTCGAACGCGCGTGCATCTTGTCGTCGACAAGGTGGTGCAGCTTCAGGACGTATTTCATCCCAACAGTGACCGGACGCGCGAACTGCTCGCCGGTGCGGCCGTCGAAGACGATGGACTGGCCCGAGGTGTCGAAGCCCGCACGGCGCAGCGCGTCGTTCACGTCCGCCTCTTTCGCGCCGTCGAAGACGGGCGTCGAGATCGGAACGCCGCCGCGCACCGCATCGGCATGCTCCAGCAGGGTCTCGTCATCCATGCCTTCGAAGGTCTCGGCATAGAAGTCGTCGCCATAGCCGTTCCGCATCGCCTGGCGCACCGGGCTCATGTCGCCGTTGCGGCGATAGTCCTGCAGCGCCTCGTCGATCTTGATGCCCAGGCCGCGCGACGCCCAACCCATGTGGGTTTCCAGGATCTGGCCCACGTTCATCCGCGAGGGCACGCCCAGCGGGTTCAGCACCAGGTCGACCGGGGTGCCGTCGGACAGGAAGGGCATGTCCTCGATCGGCACGACCTTGGAGACGACGCCCTTGTTGCCGTGACGGCCGGCCATCTTGTCGCCCGCCTGCAGCTTGCGCTTCACCGCGACGAAGACCTTGACCATCTTCATCACGCCCGGAGGCAGGTCGTCGCCCTGGCGCACCTTTTCGACCTTGTCGTCGAAACGGTTGTCCAGCGCCCGCTTCTGCGCGTCGAATTGCTGGTTCAGCGCCTCGACTTCCTTGGCGGTGTCCTCGTCGGCGACGGCAAGCTGCCACCACTGGCCGCGGCTCAGCTGGCCCAGCAGGTCGTCGTCCACCACGGCGCCGGCGCGGATGCCTTTCGGCCCCTTGACGACTTCCTTGCCCATGATCAGCGATTTCAGGCGCGCATAGATGTTGCGCTCCAGGATCGCCAGCTCGTCGTCGCGGTCGCGGGCCAGGCGCTCGACTTCCTCGCGCTCGATCTGCAGCGCGCGCTCGTCCTTGTCGACGCCGTGGCGGTTGAACACCCGGACCTCGACGATGGTGCCATAGGCCCCCGGCGGCAGGCGCAGCGAGGTGTCGCGCACGTCCGACGCCTTTTCGCCGAAGATGGCGCGGAGCAGTTTCTCCTCCGGCGTCATCGGGCTTTCGCCTTTCGGGGTGATCTTGCCGACCAGGATGTCGCCCGGACCCACTTCGGCGCCGATATAGACGATGCCGGCCTCGTCGAGGTTGCGCAGCGCCTCTTCACCGACGTTCGGGATGTCGCGGGTGATCTCTTCCGGGCCCAGCTTGGTGTCGCGCGCCGCAACCTCGTATTCGTCGATATGGATCGAGGTGAACACGTCGTCGCGGTGGATCCGCTCGGAGATCAGGATCGAGTCCTCGTAGTTGTAGCCGTTCCAGGGCATGAAGGCCACGACCACGTTGCGGCCGATCGCCAGTTCGCCCTGGTCGGTCGAGGGACCGTCGGCCACGACCTGGCCCTTGACCACCCTGTCGCCCACCTTGACCAGCGGGCGCTGGTTGATGGTCGAGGACTGGTTCGAACGCTTGAACTTGCGCAGGCGATAGATGTCCACGCCCGCATCGCCCGCGCCCAGGTCCTCGGTGGCGCGGATAACGATACGCTGCGCATCGACCTGGTCGATGATGCCGCCGCGACGGGCCATGATGGCCGCCCCGGAATCGCGCGCCACGGTCGCTTCCATGCCGGTGCCGACGAAGGGCGCCTCGGCCCGCAGCAGCGGAACCGCCTGGCGCTGCATGTTCGAGCCCATCAGCGCGCGGTTGGCGTCGTCGTTTTCAAGGAAGGGGATCAGCGCCGCGGCGACCGAAACCAGCTGTTTCGGCGACACGTCGATCAGGTCCACCGCCTCGACCGGGTTCAGCATGAAGTCGCCGGCCTGGCGGGTCGAGACCAGCTCCTGCACGAAGCGGCCTTCGCCGTCCAGCTCGGCATTGGCCTGGGCGATGGTGTGGCGCATCTCCTCGGTGGCGGACATGTAGATCACGTCATCCGTCACCTGGCCCTCGACCACCTTGCGATAGGGGGTCTCGATGAAGCCGTATTTGTTCACGCGGGCAAAGGTCGCGAGGCTGTTGATCAGGCCGATGTTCTGACCTTCCGGCGTCTCGATCGGGCACATCCGGCCGTAATGGGTCGGGTGGACGTCGCGCACCTCGAAGCCGGCGCGCTCGCGGGTCAGGCCGCCCGGCCCAAGCGCCGACAGGCGCCGCTTGTGGGTGACTTCCGACAGCGGGTTGGTCTGGTCCATGAACTGCGACAGCTGCGAGGAGCCAAAGAACTCGCGCACCGCGGCCGCGGCCGGCTTGGCGTTGATCAGGTCCTGCGGCATCACCGTGTCGATCTCGACGCCCGACATGCGCTCGCGGATCGCGCGTTCCATGCGCAGCAGGCCGATGCGATACTGGTTCTCCATCAGCTCGCCGACCGAGCGCACCCGGCGGTTGCCCAGGTGGTCGATGTCGTCGATCTCGCCCTTGCCGTCGCGCAGTTCCACCAGCCCGCGGATACAGGCGATGATGTCCTCCTTGCGCAGGGTGCGCTGCGTGTCCGGCGCATCCAGGTCAAGGCGCATGTTCATCTTGACCCGGCCCACGGCGGACAGGTCATAGCGCTCGCTGTCGAAGAACAGGCTGCCGAACAGCGCCGAGGCGGCCTCGACGGTCGGCGGCTCGCCGGGACGCATGACGCGATAGATGTCCATCAGCGCGCCTTCGCGGCTCATGTTCTTGTCGGCCGCCATGGTGTTGCGGATATAGGGGCCGACGTTGACATGGTCGATGTCGAGGACCGGGATCTCCTCGATGCCGTTGTCCAGCAGCACCTTGAGCAACCCGCCCGAAATCTCGCCGTCGCGGTCGTATTCGACGGTGATCTCGTCGCCGGCCTCGGCATAGATCAGGCCGGTCTGTTCGTTGATGATGTCCTTGGCGACGAAGCGGCCGATGATCTTTTCGAACGGCAGCAGCAGGTTCACGTCGCCCTGTTCGATCAGCTGCTTGACCAGCCGCGGCGTCACCTTGTCGCCGGCCTTGGTGATGACCTCGCCGCTCTCGGCGTTCACCAGGTCATAGGTCGGGCGGGTGCCGCGCACGCGCTCGGGGAAGAACTTCGTGACCCAGCCCGCGGCCTGCCCCTTGCCGGCGCGCTGCAGCTTGTAGTCCACGGTATTGTAGAAGGCATCCATGATGCCCTCCTGGTCCATGCCGAGCGCATAGAGCAGCGTCGTCACCGGCAGCTTCCGGCGGCGGTCGATGCGCGCGAAGACCAGGTCCTTGGCGTCGAATTCGAAGTCCAGCCACGAGCCGCGATAGGGAATGATGCGGCAGGCGAACAGCAGCTTGCCCGAGGAATGGGTCTTGCCGCGGTCATGGTCGAAGAACACGCCGGGCGAGCGGTGCATCTGCGACACCACGACGCGCTCGGTCCCGTTCACGATGAACGTCCCGTTCTGCGTCATGAGCGGCATGTCGCCCATGTAGACGTCCTGTTCCTTGATGTCCTTGACCGATTTGGCGCCGGTCGCCTCGTCGACATCGAACACGATCAGACGCAGCGTCACCTTCAGCGGCGCGGCATAGGTCATGTCGCGGCTCTGGCACTCGTCCACGTCGTATTTCGGCTTTTCTAGCTCGTATTTCACGAATTCCAGCGTCGCCGTCTCGTTGAAGTCCTTGATCGGGAACACCGACTGGAAGACGCCCTGGATGCCTTCGCCGTCCTGGTGGCCCTCGGCGTCGCCGGAGCGCAGGAACAGGTCATAGGAGGATTTCTGAACCTCGATCAGGTTCGGCATCTCCAGAACTTCGCGGATATTGCCATAGTAACGCCGGATGCGTTTCTGGCCGACATAAGCTTGCGCCATAGAGGGTCTTACCTTTCGTCTTTCGCTTGCAGCGGCCGTCGGGGCCCGACCGGCGCAAGGCGGCGAATGAGGGGCGGGGTTCCATTCGTGCCGCGCGTCCCACCGCGAGGCTCCCGAACCCCGAACATGCCCTGAAGGAAGGTCTGGCGGACAAACCGCCCTTCAAGACAGGTTCGGCAGGGTCCGGGAAAACCCCGGACCCTGCCCATTTCTTGCAGTCAATCGGCCGAAACGGCCAATTACTTCAGCTCGACCTTGGCGCCAGCCGCTTCGAGCTTCTTCTTCATTTCCTCGGCGTCGGCTTTCGAGGCACCCTCTTTCACCTTGCCGCCGGCTTCGACCAGATCCTTGGCTTCTTTCAGGCCCAGGCCGGTGATGCCGCGCACTTCCTTGATCACGTTGATCTTGTTGGCGCCGGCGTCCAGCAGGACGACGTCGAATTCGGTCTTTTCCTCAGCGGCTTCGGCGGGGGCGCCGGCAGCCGGACCGGCCATCATGACCGCGCCGCCAGCGGCGGGCTCGATGCCGTATTCGTCTTTCAGGATGTTTTTCAGTTCCTGGGCTTCCAGCAGGGTCAGGCCCACGATTTCTTCGGCGAGTTTCTTCAGATCAGCCATTTTTCCGTTCTTTCCATTAAGTGTTCCAACGTCGGGGTTTCAACCCCACGACGGAATGGGGATTGCCTCAGGCGGCCTCGCGCTCTTCCAGAGTCGAGAGGATGCCCGCGATGTTGCTGGCAGGTGCGCCGATCGCGCCCGCGATGTTGGAAGCAGGGGCACCGATGCAGGCCACGATCGAAGCGATAAGCTCCTCGCGCGACGGCATCTGGGCCACGGCTTTCACACCGGCAGGGTCAAGCGCCGTGTCGCCCATGGCACCGCCCAGGATCACGAACTTGTCGTTCCCCTTGGCGTATTTATCCGCGACCTTGGCGGCAGCCACCGGGTCTTCGGAAAAGGCGAGCACGGTCATACCCGTCAGATAGTCGGCGATGCTTGCGCAAGGCTTCCCATCCAGGGCGATCTTGGCGAGCCTGTTCTTGGCAACGCGAACGGACCCGCCGGCTTCGCGCATCTGCGCGCGCAGGTCCTGCATCTGGGCAACCGTCATTCCCTCGTAGCGGGCAACCACCACGACGCCAGAGGCTTCAAAGATCTGGCCGAGTTCTTCGACCACCTGTTCTTTTTGCGCTCTATCCACGGTTTCACTCCAAGTTGGGGGTTTCCCCCCGGCTCTCACTTTCCAGCCGCCCGAACAGCGACTGGAGGGTCCGTGACGGTCCCAAGATCACCCGGAGCGAGGCCCGGAAAATGGTCTTGATCCCATCTCAGGAAGGACGATTAAGCGGCCCGGATCAATGATCGCGTCCCGCACCCTCCGTCTCGGACAGGACGGGGCATCGCTGCCCCGCCATCCGCCGGCGCCCTGTTGAAGGAAGCCGGCGAAATTCCTGCCGCGTCACTGCGCGGCGGTCGAAGCCAGGTCCAGCGACACGCCCGGACCCATGGTCGAGCTGATCGAGACCTTCTTGACATAGGTGCCCTTGGCGCCCGAGGGCTTGGCCCGGTTCACCGCATCCACGAAGGCGCGGATGTTCTCGGCCAGCTTCTCGGCGTCGAACGAGGCCTTGCCGACGCCGGCATGGACCACGCCCGCCTTCTCGGCCTTGAACTGGACCTCGCCGCCCTTGGCAGCCTCGACGGCACCCTTCACGTCCATTGTCACCGTGCCGACCTTGGGGTTCGGCATCAGGTTGCGCGGGCCCAGGATCTTGCCCAGACGACCGACCAGCGGCATCATGTCCGGGGTGGCGATGCAGCGATCGAACTCGATCTTGCCCGACTGGATCGTCTCCATCAGGTCTTCCGCACCGACGATCTCGGCACCGGCGGCCTTCGCCTCGTCAGCCTTGGGGCCGCGGGCGAAGACGGCGACGCGCACGTCCTTGCCGGTGCCGTTGGGCAGGGTCACGACGCCGCGGACCATCTGGTCGGCATGGCGGGGATCGACGCCCAGGTTCATCGCGATCTCGACGGTCTCGTCGAATTTCGCGCTGGCGTTCTCCTTGACCAGCTTGACGGCTTCCTCGACCGCGAGGTTGGCCTTGCCGGCAAAGGCGGCACGGGCGGCGGCTTGTTTTTTCGACAGTTTAGCCATGGCTTAGCCTTTCACCTCGATGCCGATCGAACGCGCCGAGCCCAGGATGATCTGCATCGCGGCTTCCACGTCGTTCGCGGACAGATCCTTCATCTTGGCTTCGGCGATCTCGCGGACCTGCTTGACGGTCACGGTGCCGGCGACCTGGCGGCCGGGCTTTTCCGAACCCTTGGCCCGGTTGCGCTTGCCCTGCGGCTTCAGGCCGGCGGCCTTCTTCAGCAGGAACGAGGCCGGGGGCGTCTTGGTCTCGAAGGTAAAGGACTTGTCGGCGTAATAGGTGATCACGACCGGAACAGGCGAGCCCTGCTCCATCTCCTGCGTACGGGCGTTGAACGCCTTGCAGAATTCCATGATGTTGATGCCGCGCTGACCCAGGGCCGGGCCGACGGGCGGGGACGGGTTCGCCTGGCCCGCCTTGATTTGCAGCTTGAGGCTGCCGACAACTTTCTTGGCCATCTGGCCCTCTCCTTATCATCACGCCCCGAAAAGGGGCCGACTTAGCGGTGCGGCTGGGCCCCGAAGGGCCGGCGCCTCCCGCAGACGATCACGCGGTCTTGGAGACCTGCGTGAATTCCAACTCGACCGGGGTCGGGCGGCCGAAGATGGACACCGTGACCTTGATGCGGTTCGCGGCCTCGTCCACTTCCTCGACCATGCCCGAGAAGCCCTCGAAGGGCCCGTCGGTCACGTTCACCTTTTCGCCCACGTCGAACCGGATCAGGTTGCGCGGCGCCACCTCGGCCCCGCCCTCGCCGGTGCGATGCAGGATCGCGTTCACCTCGTCGTCGCGCATCGGCATCGGCTTGCCCTGCGCGCCCAGGAAGCCGGTGACGCGGTTGATCGAGTTCACCAGGTGATAGGTCTTGTCCGACAGCTCCATGCGCACCAGCACATAGCCGGGCATGAAGCGACGCTCGGACGTGACCTTCTTGCCGCGGCGGATCTCGATCACTTCCTCGGTCGGGACCAGCACCTCGTCGATCTCGTCCTCGAGGCCCTTCTCGACCACGGCCTGGCGAATCGCCTCGGCGACCTTCTTTTCAAAGTTCGACAGGACGCTGACCGAATACCAACGCTTTGCCATGTCTCGATCGACCCCTGTTTCCTTCCGGGCGAGCCAAGGCCAACCCATTGAATTCCTTGTCCGCCCCGGCCTATTCCTTGGCAATCGCCGCAGGCGCCGGCCAAATTGAAATCGGCGCGCACGACCGAATCGATGCACGCCGTATCACGGGCAGGTCGGGCGGACATAACGCCCCCTGCCCTTCAATGCAAGCCCTCAGCTGCCGACCAGGTTGATGACGACCGAAAGGCCGGTCTTGATCAGCAGGTCGACGAGGAAGAAGAAGATCGAGGCCAGCGTCGCCATGATGAAGACCATGATCGTGGTCGTCACCACCTCGCGGCGGGTGGGCCAGGTGATCTTGCCAAGCTCGGCGCGGACCTGGCTGATGAACTGGACGGGATTGGCCATGGGTTTTCCTTCGGTCTTGCAGCGGGTCAGATAGCCTGCGCCGGCCGGCATTTCAAGCGCCGATCTGAGCGGCGGCGATCACGGCTCCAGGAACTCGACCCCCGGCATGGCGTGCAGGGCGGCGATGTCCTGCGCATAGTTGCGGGCCGAGCGGGCATGGGTCTCGTCATCCAGCAGGCGCAGCCGGGCATGGCCCGAGGCGGGCTGGAACCGCTCGCGCGCACGTCGCGCCAGGGTGCACTGGTCGATGCCCTCGCCCGATGCGGCGCGGCGCAGCAGCCAGTCATAGCCGGCCTGGGTCAGGCTGACGTTGGCGGGCGGCGGGTCGGGCACCTCGGCGGCAAGGCCGGCGGGCAGCAGCCGTTCAAGCAGCCGCAGACGCAGCGCGGGATAATCCTCGTAGCGCCACAGCACGATGCGCGAGACGCCCTCGACCGCCGCCAGCCGCCCGACCAGCCCCGCCCAGGCCGAGCGGGCCGGATCGCGGTCGCCCAGATAGGCGGCGATGTCGATTTCTTTGCCGCCGGCGACCTGGAGCGCAAAGGCCGAGACGATGAAGGAGGCCGGATCGCGCAGCGACAGATACACAACCGCAGGCCCGCCGCCCGCCAGCGCGATGACATGCCGCAGCCGCTGTGCCGCGCGGGGATAGATCTCGCCGCGCCGGGAAAACAGCCGGCTGCGATGGGTCATGCCCAGGATGTTCTCTTCCGAGATCAGCAGATCGCGGCAGCCCTGCCGCATGTCCAGCAGCATCTGCCGGGCGGATTCCTGGTCCCGGCCGCCGATGCCCTGGGCCAGGACCGCGGACAGCGACAGCGGCTGGCCGCGCAGCATGGCCGGATCGACATAGGCCAGCCCGGCGCAAAGCAGCCGGTCGCGCACCTGGCGCAGGGAAAATTGCAGATGGGTCGAGGCGGTCTTGTGCGCCCCCAGATGTATGCTCAGCGCCATGGGATCTCGGCAGGGATCGGAAGGCACGCGGCATGACACGGAAGGCGGCTGGCAGGGGTTGGGGGACTCGAACCCACGACCCTCGGTTTTGGAGACCGATGCTCTACCAACTGAGCTAAACCCCTAAGCCGCGCGTCTGATTACGGCAGGTGAGGGCGCGGTTCAAGAGGGAAGATCACTCGGCCTCAAGAAACCCGCCCGACTGCCGCGCCCAGAGGCCGGCATAGATGCCCCCGCGCGCCAGCAGCGCCTCATGCGTGCCCTGCTCGACGATGCGGCCCTGCTCCATCACCACCAGCCGGTCCATGCGCGCGATGGTGGACAGCCTATGCGCGATGGCGATCACCGTCTTGCCCTGCATCAGCATGTCGAGCTGCGACTGGATCGCCGCCTCGACCTCGCTGTCCAGCGCCGAGGTCGCCTCGTCCAGCACCAGGATCGGCGCGTCCTTCAGCAGCACCCGCGCGATGGCGATGCGCTGGCGCTGGCCGCCCGACAGCTTGACCCCGCGCTCGCCCACATGCGCCTCCAGCCCGCGCCTGCTCTGCGAATCGGTCAGGGTGGCGATGAAATCCGCCTCGGCCAGTTCGGCCGCGCGCAGGATCTCGGCCACGGAGGCATCCGGGCGGCCATAGGCGATATTGTCGCGGATCGAGCGGTGCAGCAGCGAGGTGTCCTGCGTCACCACGCCGATGGCCGCGCGCAGGGATTCCTGCGTGACCTGCGCGATGTCCTGACCGTCGATCAGGATACGGCCCGACTCCAGGTCGTGAAACCGCAGCATCAGGTTCACCAGCGTCGACTTGCCCGCGCCCGAGCGCCCGACCAGCCCGATCCGCTCGCCCGGCGCGATGGTCAGGCTCAGGTCGTCCAGCACCGCGCCGCGGCCGGGCCGCGCCACCTCGCCATAGCGGAAGGTGACGCGGTCGAATTCGACCCGGCCCTCGGGCACCGCCAGCGGCCGGGCGCCGCGCACATCCGTCACCATGCGCGGCAAGGACAGCGAGCCGATGCCGTCGCGCACCGTGCCGATATTCTCGAAGAGCGTCGCGAATTCCCACATGATCCAATGCGACATGTTGCCCAGCCGCAGCGCCAGCGGGATCGCGACGGCCACCGCGCCCACGTCGATCTGGCCATGGGTCCACAGCCACAGCCCCAGCGCCGTGACGGCAAAGACCAGGCCCGAGTTCAGCGTCGACAGCAGGATGTTCTGGATCGAGGCCAGCCGCATCTGCCCATGCACGGTCTGCAAAAAGCCGTCCATGCTTTCGCGGACATAGGCCTCCTCGCGCGAGGAATGCGAGAACAGCTTGACCGTCGAGATATTGGTATAGCTGTCCACCACCCGGCCGGTCATCACCGCGCGGGCATCGGCCTGCGCCTCGCTGATGCGGCCGATGCGCGGGATCAGCCACCACAGCAAGAGCCCGTAAAACACACCCCAGCCGACGAAGGGCAGCGCCAGCCAGCCGTCGGTCGAGGCCGCCAGCACCAGCGCGCCGATGAAATAGACGCAGACATAGGTCAGCACGTCCATGAACTTCATGGCGACTTCGCGCACGGCCAGCGCGGTCTGCATCAGCTTGGTGGCGATGCGGCCGGCGAACTCGTCCTGGAAATAGCTCATCGACTGGCGCAGCAGATAGCGATGCGCCTGCCAGCGGATGCGCTGCGGGAAATTCCCCATCAGCGTCTGGTGCATGACCAGCGAGAAAAGAACCTGCAGCAACGGCAGGCCGATCACCAGGATCGCGCCCATCAGGATCAGGCGATTGCCCTCGAGCGCCCAGAAATTCTCGCGGTCGGCCGCGGCCAGCCGGTTCACCAGCTCGCCCAGGTAGCCGAACAGCACCACCTCGGCCACGGCGATCAGGGCCGAGCAGGCGGCCATCGACAGCATGTAGCCCTCGGCCCCGCGCGAGAAATGCAGGATGAACCGCCACAGCCCCTGCGGCGGCATCCGCGGCGGATCGGCGGGATAGGGATCAAGCCGGCGCTCGAACCAGCTGAACATGACAGACCTCATTCGTATCGGGCCGGGCCCTTGCCCGGTTCGTTTCGTCGCACCGCCTCAGGCGGCCAGTTCCTCAAGCGCCGCGACATCGGCACGGGCCAGCGCGGCGGTGGCGCGGGCGATCCGCGCCACGGGCCAGTGCCACCATTGCAACGCCATGAGCCGGGCGATGGTGGCATCGTCAAAGCGCATCCGCATGACACGGGCCGGGTTGCCCGCGACCACGGCGTAATCCGGCACCACGCCGCCGACCACGGCGCCTGCGCCGATGATGACGCCGCTGCCGATCCGCGCGCCGGGCAGGATGATGGCGCCGTCGCCGATCCAGACGTCATGGCCGATCACCGTATCCGGCAGGCCGCTGATCTGGTCGATATAGTCGCCCACCCGCGCGTGATCGAAGATCGCAAAGGGATAGGTCGAGATCCCGGCCATCGGATGATTGGCCGAGGCGGTGACGATCCGCACCCGGTCGGCGATCTGGCAGAACCGCCCGATCACCAGCCGCTCGGGCGCACCGGCATAGGTATAGGGCGCAAGCCGCGCCGCCCAGTCCTGCGGCGGGTCGAAGCTGCTGGCATAGGTGAAATCGCCGATCTCGATATTCGGATGGTCGATCACCCGGTTCAGATGCACCAGCCCCCAGTTCAGGGTGCCGTCTGGAAAGCGCATGGGATGGGGCAAAGCCGCATCAAGGAAGTCAGCCGTCATGGGAATCCTCTTCAATCCGTCCGTGAAAGGTCAGATCTGCGAGTTGTCCATGACACCGTTCTCCCCTGTTGCGGCGGGCACCATAGCCGGATTTCGCCGCCGAGGCAACCGGGGGTGCGCCGCCTGCGGTTGGGGGCTCTGCCCCCGCCCCTGCGGGGCTCCCCCGGAGTATTTGGAAAACGGAGAAGGCGCATGCGGCGCGCGACCTGCGGTCACAGGTGCCGCGTCTCGGGCGCGGGATTCCACCAGGCGTCATGCGCCCCGTCGGCATAGAACACCGGCGCGGCGATCAGCTCGGCCTCGGGCACGTCGTCCAGGGCGCCGACGCAGACCTGGACGAAGCGACCGCCCATCTCTTCCAGGTTGCCCTCGGTCCACAGCCGCGTGCCGCAGCGGGCGCAGAACATGTGGTGCATGTCGACCCCGTCCTGCTGCCGGCGCGGGGTCTCGGCCAGCATGCCGGCGCCATGGGTGATGCGGAAGCGCTCCGGGTCGGGCAGGCGCATCTCCCAATAGCGCATCTTGCGGCAGAAGCTGCAATTGCAGCGCATGGTGCCCTGCGACAGCTCGCCCTCGGCCTCAAAGCCGACGGCGCCGCAGAAGCAGGATCCGCGATAGAGGGTCATGCCGGTTCTCCATGGTGGACGGCCTCGACATTGTTGCCGTCGGGGTCGAGGACGAAGGCGCCGTAATAGCCCGGATGATATTCCGGCCGCAGCCCCGGCGCGCCGTTGTCCTGCCCGCCCGCGGCCAGCGCGGCAGCATGGAAGGCGTCGACCGTGGCGCGGTCGGGCGCGGCAAAGGCGACATGGGTGCCCGGACCCGCGGGCCGGCCGCTGCCGATCCAGAAGAACGGCTTGCCCGCGCGGCCATAGCCCAGATGCGCGCCATGGCCGCCGGTCATCTCCTCGGTCACCTCCATCAGCAGCTCGATCCCCAGGGGCGCCAGCGCCCGGTCGTAGAAGGCGCGCGAGCGGGCAAGGTCCGAGACGGGAAATCCGATATGGTCGATCATGCGAAATCTCCTTTCCCGGCAAGGATCGCCCCGCCCTGCTGACAATTCGCGTCAGGAGAGCTTTTCGGCAAAGAAGTCCAGCGTCCGCTGCCAGGCAAGCTCCGCCGCCGCCTCGTCGTAGCGCGGCGTGGTGTCGTTGTGGAAACCGTGCTGGGTGCCGGGATAGAAGAAGGCCTGGTATTCCTTGCCCTGCTCCTTCAGCGCCGCCTCGTAGGCGGGCCAGCCCGCGTTCACGCGCTCGTCGTTCCCGGCATAATGCAGCATCAGCGGCGCCTGGATCTGCGCCACCTCCTCGGGCCGGGGCTGGCGGCCGTAGAAGGGCACCGAGGCGGCCAGTTCGGGATAGGCCACCGCCAGCGCGTTGCAGACCCCGCCGCCATAGCAGAAGCCGACCGCGCCCACCTTGCCGGTCGAATCGGCATGGTCGCGCAGGAATTCGTGGGCGGCGAAGAAATCCTCCATCAGCTTCACCGAGTCGAGGCGGGCCTGCATCTCGCGCCCCTGGTCGTCATTGCCGGGATAGCCGCCAAGCGGGCTCAGCCCGTCCGGCCCGAAGGCCAGGTAGCCCGCCTTGCCGAGCCGGCGCACGACATCCTCGATATAGGGGTTCAGCCCACGGTTTTCATGCACCACCAGCACGGCGGGAAGCTTGCCCTGCGCCCCGGCCGGCCGCGCCATCAGCCCGCTGATGCGGCCATTGCCCGCGGGGCTGTCATAGCTCGCGGTCTGGGTCGCGATGGCGGGATCGTCGGGCGGCACCTGCTGGGCCAGGGCGTAATCCGGCCGCAGCGCCTCGAAGATCGCGGCGGCGCTCATCCCGGCGGTGGCGAATTGCGCCGCCTGCACCATGAAATCCCGCTTGCTGATTCGGCCATGCACGTAGCCGTCGAAGATCTCGAGGATGCGGGGATGGAAATCGGAAGCCTTCCTGCGTTCGGTCATCGTCCTCTTCCTTTGCCTGCTGGCGCAAGGATAGCATGAAACCCCCTCTCCGCTCTTTTTCCCGCGCCGCTCTCCCGCCCGGCGCGGCCTGCGCTGCTTCTTTCGTGCCCCAATAT